>NZ_JBEPCY010000013.1:135604-204559 GCF_040299965.1 Streptomyces sp. NPDC000594
GTGGCCCGGTCGGGCCACCGCGCGGTTCGGTCACTTCGCGGGGGCGGTCCCCTTCAGGAAGCACGCCGCGAGCGGGATGACGTCGATCTGGTACTCCATCTCGTCCTCCGGTATCCAGTAGCGCTGGCGGAGGCGTTGGGTGGACTCGGCGTCGAGACGGATGACCGTGCTCTGCCTGCTGCCACGGGACGGTGCGGAGATGTGGGTGAGCGTGCCGTTCAGACCAGCGAAGTACTTCGGCCTGATCTCGGCGGTGGTGATCTCGTCACCGACCTTGAGCGCGGACACGCGCATGATCCTCAGGGCCTCCCGTCGCTTCCTGATGACGGGGCGGAGGGTCTCGATGTGGCCGTCGTTCGCCTGCTCGGCGAGGAAGGCGTTGACGGCGTCGGCGGTGGTGGCCATCGCGGTCTCCTTTCGGTGGTGGTCGGGCGTCAGGCCGGGTAGCAGCCGGTTGCGTGCAGGCGGGTCACGGTGTGCTCCTTCTGACCGTCCGGGACGGGCTGGAAGGACGCGAACCGCTGGGTGGACTCCTCGTCGAGGCGTACGGCGGCGTAGACCGTCTTCCGCGGCTGGCGGTCGAGGTGGGTGATCGTGCCCGTCAGCCCGTTGAGCCGGGCGTCCTTGTACTTGTCGAGGCGGACCTTCTGGCCGGGGGCGAGGTTGTCCACACGCTCCGTCTGCAGAGCGCGGCTTCGCTTCTGTGTGGTGTCGTCGAAGCGGTCGAGGTCAGCGTCCGTGGCCGAGTGGCGGACAAAGGTGAGCACGTCGTCGAACGTGATGGTGGTGGCTTCCATGGTCTTCTTTCCGGGGAGTGGCCGGGGCCGGTCTCCCGGCCCCGGCGGCGGGTCAGCCGAGGTCGTTCAGGAACCGGTGCACTTCGGACTCGGTGAGGGGGCGCAGGGTCGGAGGGCGGGTGCCCTGCGTGTCACGCGCGGTCGGGGCGCCAGCTTCGCCGGGGCCTCCGGGGGCACCCGGGCAGTCGTGGGTGAGCAGCAGCGCGGCGAGGAGGTCGGGCGGAAGGAGCACGGTCGTCGGTTCGGGGGCGGCGCGCCGGGTGATGACGACATGCACGGTGATGTGCCGGAGTGTGGTCACGAGAGTCCTCGGTTTCAGTAGTGCGTGGCGTTCGAACCGGGGTTTGCCCTCCCCGTTTCGACATGTATTACTTTACCTTGCTGTCGGTGGTTACGTCAACTCTTCGACCCGGCTGGACATCGAGCGCACCAGTTCGGCCACCCTGACGGCTTCGTCCGTCGAAAGGCCGCTGATGGAGAGCGTCACGGACGCTCCGCCGGCGTCGATGACGGCGGCGACCCAGGGAGACGGCGCGAGCGCGAGGCTGACGGAGGTCTGGCCCCGCATCGGCGTATCCGGTGAGATGGTGGCCCGTCCTGCCACCGGCGAAAGGGTGTAGGCCAGTCTCCGCGCGCTCTCCGCACGGCCCCGCCGCTCCGAATCCCGGGCGGCCACCAGCTCCGCGAGCCGGGCGCGGGCGGTCTCGTACTTCGGCAGCAGCCGCCGTGCGATGTGCTGGGCGACGTGGGCGGGACTGTGGGGGGTGACGCCGATCTCGGGAGAGGAAGGGCGCCGCTTGAGGGAGTAGGTGTCGTGCACCTCCGGGAGGATGGCGCGTACCGCTCCGGGCAGCAGCACGAGGTGCGAGCCGCCGCCGTCGGTCAACTGGTAGCGGCCGGGGTGGGTGGCAGAGGGCTCCGGGCTCCACTGCGGGCCGAGGTCGGAGGCGACGGCGCTGGCGAACTGGAGGCCGGCGGTCGGGCTGGTGTCGGGTTGGCTGGTCACGGCATGGCGCCTCTCGCGGTGAAGGGGGCCGCCCCGGGGTCTCGCGCCCCGGGGCGGCCGTACGGCGGGCCTACTCGCCCGTACGGGAGGCTGCGGACCGCTCTTCGTCGGAGAAGGTGAACTCTCCGGTGCGGGTGCCGCGCGCGATCATGTGGCCCGTCGCGGTGAGGGTGTCCTGCGTCCGGCTCGTGTCGAAGCTCATCGTGGTCGCCCGGGAGACGCCCAGACCTCCCGCGACTTCGAAGGCGTCCTGGTTGGCCCCGAGGAACAGGGTCGTCCAGCCCCGGCCCGCGACTCCGTCGAGAAGGTGACGGACCAGTCCCGGTTCATACTGCCTGGACACGTTGTCCTTGCCGTCGGTGAGGATCACGAGGATGACCTCGGACGGCCTCTCGGAGGGCGGCAGCTTGCCGATGCGGCTCTCCTCCTTCCATACCGTGGTGCCGATGGCGTCCATGAGGGCGGTCATCCCGCGCGGCTGGAAGGAGAAGGCGGGGATCTCCGTCAGCGGCTTGCCGCTGTAGACGGTTTCGACCTCGTCGTCGAACTGGACGAGGGTCACGGTGGTGCCCTCGCGGTTCACCTGGCGCTGCTCGTCGAGCAGGGCGTTCAGACCGCCCTCGGTGTCCTCGCGGACCCGGTTCATGCTGCCCGAGCGGTCGAGGATGACGATGATGTGGCGACGGTCGGGGGTAGACATGCGGACTCCTTGATCGGGGTGTTCATGGTGCTCGGACCGGGGTTTGCCCTCCCCGTTCCGACGTGTACTAATTTACCCGCTCTGGTGATGCGTGTCAACTCGGAGTTCCCTGCGCCACAGCCTCTCTTCGGCGCGCTTCGCCTCCCGGCGGTTCCAGCGATGCGTACAACGCCGCCTGACAGCGCTGGCGGGGCCCGGCTGCCTCTCATCGGGCCAAACCGGCGTGATGCGGTAGTTCAGAACAGCCATGTACCCTCCTTCCGGGCGCTGCGGCTTCGCCGCCGGGCCCTACGGCTTCGTCGCGTCCGGGGCGGCGGGGGCAGGCTCGTTCCGGCACTTGTGATGAAAGATGCTCTTCCGGGTGGCCAGCACGCCCACGAGTCCGGCGGCGGAGATGCGCACGCCGCAGGCGCAGTCGAGTTCCGCGTACGGCGGGGTCGAGGGCTGGCGCCGCCCCCAGAAGCGGGGGAAGCGCCGCTCGGCCGGACGGGCGGACACGGCGGCCGCCTCGGGCAGGGCGCTCACCGCTCACCTCCGGAAAGGCTGCGGGGGCGGTCGAAGAGGGGCTGGACCTCGGTGAGCGCCATCAGCTTGCAGCCCAACCGAACAGGAGCCACGCCGGGCAACCGCCGACCGGGTGCAGCGGCAGGGCGCCGGCCGGACCCCACTTGTTCCGGATGCGGCCGTCGTCCAGGTCGAGCAGCCTCTCCACGCGAAGGCGCGCGTCCCCCTCCTCCCTCGGCGGTTCGTCGATGAGCGTGACCTCCTGCTTCATTCCGATCGTGCCGGAGTACGAATGGGCACCGTACTCACGCTGCGCTTCCGCCACCGCTTCGCGGAACGCCGCGTCGAGCGTTGGCCCGGTTGCGACTTGACTGAAGGGACGGCCTGCCATGGGGATCTCCTTGAGCTCGTTGGTCGTGGTGGTCGCCGCGAGGCTTGCCCTCCCCGTTTCGACATTCATTATTCTACCATACTTGGGTGGGGTTCACACTCCCGGGGCCAAGGTCGGACGGCGGCGCCGGGGGCGTCCCCAGAGCCTCAGCACGGTCCGGTAGGCCAAGCCGGGGGCACCCCCCTCGCAGAGCTTCTGGTACGCGGTGCGGCGGGCAGCGTCCTCCCTGGCCTGACCGGTGAAGTCCTGGGCGATGGCGAGCGCGTACCCCTGGTACACGGCACCGAGCATTGCGTCCGACAGGTCGCTCAGGACGGCTTCTTCCGTGACCTCGTCCCGCCGGGCCGCGCGGTGGACGAGTGCGGCAACGTCGTTCACGGCCTGGCTCTGGGCCTCGGCAGGGATGACGTGGTCGGTGACGGTGGCGGACTGCTGCGGCTTCATCTGTCTTCTCCAGTTGGTCGTACGGGTTGGTCGGGTGCGGCGGGATGTTCCCCCGGGCCTCTGCCCGCGGACCGTTTCTTTCCCGCCTTCCCTGCGCTTGTAGATGTCGGGGGACGGGGGACGGAGTGCAGGGGAGGCAGGGAGTACCGCAGCCGGTAGAGCGACGAAGGAGCGGGCCGGCGAGGACACGCACCGAACGACCTTGCACGCAGCCCCCCGACCCCCAAAATCGAAAAGCAGGGAAGGCGAAACCCCGTACGGGCCGGAGCGCAGCGCAGGACCGTACGCGACAGAACGGCCCCGGCAGCGCCGGGGTCCGCTACTCCTCCTCGGTCGCCGAGGCGAGCAGTCCTCCCAATTGGATCTTGACGAGCTGGAGGGCGGCCTTCGTGTCGTCCAGAGAGGTGGAGAGCAGGTCGGAGTGCTCGTTGGTCGCGACCTGGAGGGTGGTGAACCGCTGGTAGAGCTTCTGCGCCTCTGCGACCTTCCCATTCCGCTGGGCGGCGGCGATGTCACGGGCAAGCTCGTCCAGCTCGTCCTTCGCCTTGGTGGTGAAGGCCGTGATGATCATTTCGCGCATCTCCTCCTGGTCCGGGAGGGGGACTCGGACGAAATGGCTGCCCTGGCCGAAGCGGCCGACGAGTTCTCTGAGCGCGCCGAGCACTTGGGCGTGCTGCCGGTGGACGAAGTAGACGCCTCCGGTAGGCCGGACCCGAATGGCGTTGAGGTTCTCGACGTACTGGCGGACCACCGAACGGAGCCGGTCGCTGGTCAGGTAGGTGCACCGCCGGCTGAAGGAGTCAGCCACCTCGGCGAGCATCTGACGGACGGTGGCCTGCTCAGCCTCGGGGAGACGGGCGATGGCGGACCGGTTCTCTTCGACCGTCAGCGTGCCGGCCCCTTCGGCACTGCCTTCGGAGTTGTCGCGGTCGAAGGTGCAGATGGCGATGCGGGTGTCGTACTCAAGGTTCGACCGCTCTTCGTCCCGGATCTCCCGTACGACGTGGCGGACGATCTGGCCTCCGTCCCGCCGGACGGGGCGCACCATCAGGGTGACCGTCGTGACGTACTCATTCCGACCGCGGCGCCGGCCGTACTTGCTGGCCGGACCGATGGCGCTCGGATCGTCCAGGGGGTAGCTCATCTTGACGCCGTTGGGTCCGGTGACGCGTTCGTAGGCGTCGGTGTGCCGCAGGGGGGGCGGCAGGAGGGATTCGTCCAGGTCAAGCTCGGCGAACCATCTGGCCAGGTCGTCCCGCGTGACCTGGCCATCGAAGACGCTGTAGAGCACGAGGTGACCGAGGAGGGGCGCCTTGTCGCTCCCCATGGCCTCGGCGTAGGCGTCGAAGGTGGCGTCGCCGGTCCTGAGCTCCGGACCCGGGGTATCGGGCGGGGGTGTGGACATGCGTTGCGGCTCCTTTGCGAAAACGGACGTTTGGGTACTCGACGGCGGGACTTGCCCGCCGCTCTCAGATGAGACGGAAGAGGTCGGCTGCGGCCCGCGGGTCCGCGAGGTCGGTGAGATTGCGAAGGTTGTCGCAGAGCGCGTCGAGCACGGATCCCGTGCCGGTCGAGGCACCGTTCCCGATGGCGATGCCGAAGGTGCGGAAGTCCAGCTGCCGCTTGGCCTCGTTCCAGCGGTGCATCCACTCCTCGCTGACCTCGCACTCTCCGTCGGTGATGAACACGATGTCGCCCCGGGCCCGGCCGGCCTCGTTGAACTCCTTCTCCAGGAGGTCCGCCGCTGCAGTGAGCGGGGTCTCGAAGTCTGTTCCGCCGGCGAAGAAGGTCTCGGCGAAGTCGATGACATCGCTGATCGGGGGCACGGTGGCGGCGGGGAAGCGGTGGACGCTGCGTTCGGTCGCGGAACCGAAAAGGATGCCGACGAAGTCGCGTTTGGACTGCCGGGCCTGGTCAAGGAGTGCGAGGGCGCAGGCTTTGGCCCATGCCTCCCCGGTGGTGCCGTCGGCGCCGAGGGGGAGTTCCATGGAGTAGGAGGTGTCGATGCAGGCGATGATCGCGCCCTGGCCGGTGTTCTGTTCTCCCCGGCTGTCGTAGAGCATGAGGCCGGCCTCGGCGTACCGGGCGGCGAAGACGGCCCGCAGGGCGGGGACGGCGAGGTTGGGGAGTTCGGAGGGGACGAGGCGGGAGAGGTCGTCGCCCAGGGTGATCCCGACGAGTTCGCCCGGCGCGTGTTCGACCCTGCGGGCCCGTTCGCCGACGGCCATGATCCGGAACCGGCCGATGAGGTCGGCGAAGTCGCCGAGGCGGCTGGTGCGGAGGCGTTCGGCGAGCCGGGCCCGTTCCTCGAACGGCATCCGCTCCAGCCGGCCGGGGTCCAGGCCCCAGGCCCGCATCAGGGCGTCCTCCTCCCGGGCCGCCTCGGCGGCCCGGGCTGTCGCGCGGCGGATCGCCGTCCGGATGGCCGGAGTGACGGCGCCGAGGGCCTGCGCGGCCGTCTGCTCGGCCCCGCGGGCCGCTTCGTCCGCGTGCTCAGCTCCCTCGATCGACTGGTCCACGGCGGCGGCCGACCCGTGGGGGACGGTGCCCTTCGCGTCCTCCGCTTCACCGGCCCGTGCCAGCGCCTCAGCCACGGCCTGGGCGGCGGAGACGGCGTCCTGCTGGGCGTCCCGGGCCTCCTGCCCCTTCTCCTGGGCCTCCCGGGTCTGTTCGAGCAGACGCCGCAGGGCCTCGGCCTGAGCGAGGACCGCCATGGCGGCGGCGTACGGGTCGCCTGCGGTCTCGCGGTGGAGTTCCTCGTACTCGGGGCTGGTGAGCATCGACTCGACGACCTGGTGGTTGACCAGACGGGAGGGGTCCATGTCCGTGCGGCCGCGCAGACGCGGTGCCGCCTTGAACGCCGCGAGGAACAGATCGCGGATCAGATCCGTGGTGTGGTCGAACCGGTCGGCGAGTTCGTCCGCCAGGTCACGGAGGGCGGGGGCCTGGTCGTAGGTCTCGCGCCAGGTCATGTCGTCGAACCGGTCGGACACGACCGCGGTGGTGGCGCGGGCCGGCGGCTGCGCGAGCCCGAGCCACCGTCCGGCCCGCGCGGCCAGGTCCTTGAGCTTGGTGAGCGTCTTGCCCACGATGTCCTCCCTCTTCCCCGGTCCCGGTCAGACCTGGGCCTGGATCACCGAGGCGTCCAAGCCGAGGGCCTCGGTCAGCACACGGGAATGGACGGCCTTCTGCCGGGCGATGACACGGTCGATGGACACCGTCGACCGGCCGGCCGCCTGCGCGTCCGAACGGAGCTGGGCGAGCTTCTTCCCGGCGCGGCTGAGCTTGGCGTTGGCCTCCTTGATTGCCCAGTCCGACAGAGCCTCGCGGGACTGGCCCGCCTTGGCGTCGAGTTCGGCGCCCAGTTCCTCGATCGCGTCGGCGATGTCCAGCGCTTCGCGCGCATCAGGGTTCACCATCTGCAGGACCTCCCGCTCCACGGCCGGCCGCTGGGCGGGGGAGTCCCACAGGACGTGTGTGAGCAGCGCGAGGTCGTTCTCGGCGACCTCCGCCCGGCCGTCGAGGAGCGCGGATGCCTGGAGCAGCCGTACGGAGATTCGCCAGCGCCGGTCGGAGGCGATGATCTCCCGGTGGCGCAGGGCGGCCCGCAGGGTGCACAGGGCATCCAGGATCATGTCAGGGACGCCCACTCCCGGCACCCCGGCGGATACGGCGTGCTGCAGTTCGGTGAGAGTGACCGTGGTGCGCCCGGCCGCCGTCGGCTGCTCTACTGCGGAGCGGACGAGGGCGGCGAAGTTGCTCGGGTCGGTCAGGTAGTCGACTTCCAGCCGGACCAGGAGCCGGTCGTAGATCGCCACACTGTCCTCACCGGAGGGCAGCTCGTTGGAGGCGGTGATGGCGCTGATCAGCGGGCACCGGATCGGCGCTCCGCCGTTCTCCGGGTGGTAGATCCGCTCGTTCAGGAAGCCCAGGGTCTCGTTGAGCGCGGCCGTGGAGCACTTGAAGATCTCGTCGATGAAGGCGATGTGCGCGGTCGTGGCCCGGCCCTCGAACACCTGCCGGTACTCGCCCCGGCTCAGGGCGGCGACGTCGATCGGGCCGAACATCCGGGTGGGGGCGGTGAACTTCGACAGGAGGATCTCCCAGAGGTTCGCCCCCTCGACCCGGGAGGTCAGCTCCCGCGCCAGCTCCGACTTCGCCGTACCCGGGGGGCCCAGCAGCAGAGCGTGCTGCCCGGCGAGCATCGTCGCGACCAAGGTCCGGACGACATCCTCCCGCTCGTAGAAGGCGGCGGACAGCTCCTCCACCACCGCCCGCAGACGGCCGGCGGTCTCCACCGCGCCCTTGTCAATGCCTGATGCCACCGTCATTCCAACCTCCCAGATACACAACCCACTTGGACTCCACAGCGTAGCGAACGTGGATGCAAAAACGTGCGTTTTCGCATTCTTACGTGGCGCTGTCCAGACGGGGAGGCCCCTCCGTTCCGGCTGGTTTCCCCGTGGGGGAGACTGGGGGTGCCCGGTGGCCCTCCACGCGTCCGGCCGATGCTGCCGCCACCGGGCACTTCACCCGATCGCGTCAGCCGCCCGCATGCCCACGCGTAGTTGCCGGCGCACGGTGAGCACGTTGACAGGAATCGCGATCAGCGCGACACCGGCCGCAGTGGCAGCACCAGCTCCTTGAAGTTCCCCAGCGGAATCGTCCCGGATCCTGACCGCCGGCAAACGTCCTTGTCGTAGGAGGGATCGTGGCGTGGCCCGCCAGGAACGGCCGAGCGGATGTGCGCCACCGCCGCCCCGGGGGACGGCAGCCCATCGATGAACACGACGACCGGAGTGTCGCAGCTGGGGAAGGCACAGTGCACGGAGGCTCCGAAGAGCAGCCGCTCAGTACGGGCAGTGGGTCTCTTCGGCGTCTTGGGCTTCGGCATGAACGGCGTTCCTGGTCGGGTGGGCGCGGCTCGGTCAGACGCTGTCGCTTCCGGCACTCCGAGCGCTGGTGTAGTGCTCGCGGACCTTCTGCAGGGCCGACCACAGCCGGGTCGCCGGATAGCTGTCCGCGGCGCCGAGGTCTTCCCGGGAGACGTCGAGGAGGAGCGTGAGCTGGTCGCCGGGGATGCCGTCCGACGCCCGGGCCGCCGTCTGGAGCGCGGCGTGGAGTGCGGTTCGGTGCTCGGTGGGCCTGATCTCTGCGAGTCGGCCCGCAGTGATGTCCATGCGGGCCGCGGCCCCGGTCAGCGCGGCGCGGAGGTCGGCAGGGATCCGCTGGTGCGCGGCGTCGTCGAGCAGCGGGAGCGGCACCCAGATGCTTTCGGCCCGGATGATCGAGCGGACTGCCGCGTCGTCGCTGGTGTGGCGTCCGGGGCCGGGGGCGGTGGTGCGCCGCCGGTGGGTGGCGGTCCACCGGCCGCTCGGCTTGCCCTGGTGGAGGTGTGGGGTGATGGCCCCGACCGGGGTGTCGTCGGCGAGGACGAGGTGGCCGCCTTTGTGGTCGGGGTCGGGGCGGCGGGTCCAGCGCCGGCCGTCGTGTTCGCCCACCTCGACGGTGTCAGGGTGGTCCGGCTGTTCGGTGCGCGGGGCGGGAAGGCCGGGGGACGGGGAGGGGGGGCGGACGGAGGCGAGCGCGGTGGCGAGGCGAGTGGCCTCCGGTCCGAGCGCGCGCACCTGGGCCCCGGTCAAGAGGGTGAGGTCGTCGTCGTGGGGGGCGCGGGTGGCGAGCCGGAGGGCCGCCTCCCGTACGGGCACCGGCGCAGTCGTGGCGGCAGCGAGCGGCACGGCGGCGCGGGCGATGGTGGTGGCCTGCTGCGCGTCGAGAGCCGTCCACCACCCCGGGCGCCCTGCCGACGACTGAGGCACCTGCCGCAGCACGGCGCGGATGGCCGCCTTCGCGGCGTCGCCGCGCTCGCCGAAGTACCGGCCTCGCTTGGGGCGCACGGGAAAGGCGTTGCCGTCGGCGCTCCAGCCGAGATCGGAGGAGTCGTCTGCTGCGAGGGCATGGCGCTGGACATTGCCGGTGCGCTGACCGTCGCGCAGCAGGGTCCACAGGTGGTGGTGGCTGGCGCTGCGGGCGAGGGCCCAGCCGGAGCCACCGTGCTCACCGAGGTCTTCGATCCGGTCGTACATCGGCCCGCGGGCGGGCGCGGTGTCCTCGTGCGGCGCGTGTTCATCGTGGGCCCCGCTCTCCGGGGCGCCGACGGCGGCGTCGGTGGTCCCGTCGCCGGGGGCGGGTTCTTGGGCGGTGGGGGCGGGGGCTGTTGCGGTCCCTTCGGTGTCCGGGGCGGGCTCCGCCCCGGACACGGGCGAGCCGGCCGTGTAGTGGGCGCGGATCATCTGGAGATACCCGTACAGGTTCGGCGCGGCAGTCCCGGGGAAGTCGGCCGGAGCGGCGTCGAGCAGGATGTTGAGGCTGGTGCCGCGGATGCGCCCGGTGGTTGTCCGGGCGAAGTCCTTGAGTGCGGCCAGGAGCGCCTTCTTGTACGCGGCGGGTTCCACTCCGGCGAGGGGGTCCTTGCGGCGCCGGCGGCCGAGGAGCTGCTGGACCTCGCCGAGGGCGGCGCTGCGGGGCCCGCGCGGCATGGTCTGGTACGCGCTGTCGTCCAGCGGCGGGAGCGGCACCCACTCCTGCTCGGCCGTGAGGATGGCGTGGGCGCCGGACTCGACGCCGGGGAAGTGGCTGCCGCCGGTGGAGGAGGGCAGGATGCGGCGCCGGTGCGCGGCCGTCCACTGCTGCTGGCCCCGGGCGCTCCCGCGGGGGGTAAGGGTCCCGACGGGGGCGCCGTCGGCCAGGACGAGGTATCCGCCCTCGTGGTCGGGGTCGGGGACGAGCTGGCAGCGGATACCGAGCATCGTGGTCAGTTCGGTGAGTTCGACGAGTTCGGTCGGTCCTGACGGGGGCCCGGCGGGCGGAGTGTTGGCCGCAGGTGCGGGGTCCGGGAGGGGGAGGGGCTGGGCGGCGCTCAGGGGCTGGAGCGCGGCTAGAAGGTCGCGGGCGTGCCGGGTGCGGCCGAGCGTCCGCGCATCGAGGCCGGCGAGCAGGGGGAGGTCGCCAGCCTGGGGTGCCCGGGTGGCGGTGCGCAGGGCGGCGGCCCGGTTCGTGTCCGCGAGGCGGCCGAAGGCGCTGCCGTCGTCGGGCCGGGCGGTGATGAGCGGGATGAGCGTGGCGACGAGCTGGGCCGCGGCGTCGTCATCCAGGGCGGCCCAGTCGGCGGGCGGCAGGGGGGCGGTGCGCTCGGGAGTGCGCCGGACGGCGGAGTCGATGACGGCGTTGGCGGCGGCATCGCGGCTGGGCCAGTGCCGGCCTCCGCGCAGCACGGGCACGGTGAAGAATCCGTGCTTGGCGGACCACCCGAGCAAGGAGCCACGCCCGGTGATCGCGCGCTCCGGCTCGACCGTGCCGACGTGCTCCGCGTCGCGGAGAACACTCCAGGTGTCACCGCGGTCGGCGTAGCGGACGAGGGTCCAGCCGGACCCGTGCCGGATGCCGAGATCGACGAGCGCGACGACCGAGGTGTCCCTCTCCTCTTCACCATCGTCGTCGGTGCCGGTGGAGTCGACCGGGGCGTCGTCCTGGTCCCGGGGGCCTGCTGGGCGGCCAGCGGCGTCGGCGAGGTCGCGCCGTATGGCGTCGAGAGCGTTGAGGTGCTCGGCCCTCTGCCGGGCGATCTGCTCGTCGTGCGCGGCCCGTACCTCGGTGAGCTGCCGGTCGAGCCGGTCGGCCCGGGCCGTCTGCTGCTCCGCCTGGCCCGCGAGCTCCTGGGCCCGGGCGGTGGCCGCCGCCAGCTTCCCGTCGGCGGTACGGAGTTCCTTCTCCAGCTCGGCGTGCCGCTCGGTGAGCGCGGCGTACTGGGGACGCAGGGCGTTCAGTTCGCCCTCCAGCCGCCCGGCCCGGTCGACTAGGACAGTGTGCCGCTCGGTGAGGCTGGTGTGCGCGGTCTCCAGGGCCTGGTGGCGGTCGGTGAGTTGGTCGTGGGCCCCGATGAGTTCCTGGTGGCGGCCGAGGAGGGCCTGGTGCTGGGCGGCGAGTTGATCGAGCGCGGTCCGGGCGGCGCAGGCAGCGGTGTCCGCGGCGGCGGCTTCCTTGAGCGCGGTGGCGGCCTCCCGGGTGGCGGCCTGCCGCTCGGCCTCGGACTCGATGGCTGCTCGGTCGCTGGCCTCGGCCGTACGGCGGGCGGTGTCGGCGGCCAGGAGGGCGTGGTCGCGTTCAGCGGCGGCGTCCCGGACGCGTTCGGCGGCCGCGGTCTCCACGGCGGCGAGGTGGGCGTCGACCGTGTCGGTGTCGGCGGCGGCCTCCTGAGCGGCGGTGATGGTGTCCACGGCGGCGAGGAGGCGGGGGAGGAGCGCGGTGAGGACGCCGGTCTCGCGGGTGCGGCGGGTCAGGAGCTCGGGGAGCGGGTCGCGCTCGGCGGCGGCGCTGTCCTGTGCCGCGCGGGCTTCCGCTTCTGCTTTGCGTTTGTCCCGGGCCCGGTAGGCGCGCTGTTTGTCGGCTGGATTGTTGTGGGCAGGACAAAAAGCGGACGGGCGGCCGGGCTTCCCCTGCCGCGGGAGCTCGCGCTCCTTGGTGCACCCCTCGAAGAGACAGTCGTCGGCGACGCCGTAACCCGCCTGCCGGTACTTCCGCTCGGTCCACGTGTCGGGGCCGCCGGCCCCGCCCGTCGTCTGCTCGTCCGCCACGCCCACGCCTTCTCCCCTGAGTTGCTGCCGCAGAGGCTAGCGGTCCGGCGGGAGCGGCACGGCGTTCTCCGGCCGTTCCGGCGGGCCGGGGTCCGGCCGCACGTCCTCGTCGGAGCCGGCCCGGGCCCCGAGGGGGGTAGTCGCGCGCCGTCCGGCCGCTGATCTGCGGTTTCACTGACCCTAGTCGCCCCCTCATTCTTTTTCAATTCAACTCACACATGATTAACGTTGAGATTAAATATATGAGTAAGAACCTGCGTTGACCTGCATAGATTCACTGTGCGGCGATCTGAGACGTGATGAAGATTCCCGGCGCGAAGGGGCGCGTGAGGGAGCATCGAGCGCTCAGAGAGCCCCTCGCGCGGCGGAGTGTTTCGGACGGGGGCGGGTTCCGGCCGGATTCGGCGGGTGGCGAAGGGGTCGCCCGGGTGGGCGCGTTGGGCTGCGCGCGGTTCCTGATTCCGGATACGCTTCCCTTAGCTGGAATCAGAAACCGGCGCGGACATGACAACGAATCCGGGGGAGTCCGGGGACCAGGAGGGGAAGATGACCGGCGAGATCCCGCAGACCCCAGGCTCGGCGCCGGCGGCGGTGACGCCCGCTCACCTGGGCGCCCTGACCCCGCTGGTGGACGAGCCCGCCCGGGACCGGTCCGTGCTGGTCGCCGACCGCGACGGGAACCTGACCGTCGCCGCGGCAGCGGGCTGCCTGGCGGGGGAGTGGCGGCTGCTCGCCACCCGCGCCGACCTGCTGGACGCCGGACTCCGTGAGCCCTGGCGGGCCGGACGGCTCACCGGCCCCGTGGTGGACGTCTGCACCCGCGAGGCTGCCGCCCTCAACTCCTACGAGCGGAGCGTCGCGTGAACACCCGCCGGCCGACCAGCCTTCCGGCCGTCCGTACCGGGGGCAGCCGCCTCCTCCCCCCGATGGTGCCGGTGCTCGACGAAGCCGCCCACCTCGCCCGGCTGGCCGCTCCCGGCCCGCAGGCACCCCTTGACCGTCTTCTGCGGCAGAGCGCCACCGCCGGTGAGGAGCAGCCGTCATGACCGCCCTCGTCCCCGCCGCCCCGGGCACCGCCGTACCCCGCCGGGCCCGCGCGCATCCGGATGTCTCCACCGGCGGGATGCGGATGACCGGGGCCGCCGCCCGCCGGCTCATCGACTCGGTGCCCCGCTCCAGCCGTGACGCCCGCACCAGCCGCTGGGGCAGCTACACGGACTGGTGCGCCGAGAACGGCTGGACGACCACCGAGCCGGGCGCCGTGCTCTCCCACCTCGCCGACCTGGCGGACCGCGGGCACCCCACCGGCACCCTGGAAGCCCACTTCGGCACCCTGCGCGGGCTGCGCGCCATCGGCACCGCCCCGCTCGGCGACGCGGAGATCAAGGCGTGCCAGCGGATCATCGTCCACCGGGCGGGGGAGGAGGCCGACGACCCGCTCGTCGAGCCCGGCTCGCTTCAGGCCGACGGGGTCACCCCCGACGACCTGCGCGCCATGGTCCGCAAGCTCGACCGGACCGCCGTCCGGGGCAAGCGGGACGCCGCCGTGCTGCTGGTCTCGTGGTGGATGGCCGCCCGCGCGAGCGAACCGGCCCGCCTCAACCTCCACGACGTCAAGATCACCACCGTGAAGGTCGACGACCCCGCGGGCGGCACCGCCCGGGTGAAGGCCCTGGTCATCAAGCTCCGCCGGTCCAAGGCCGACCAGAAGGCCCGCGGGCACGAGATCCGCATCCTCGCCCCCGGCGACGACGAACTCTGCCCCATCCGCGCCCTGGAGGAGTGGCTGGCCGTCCTCGCCGACGACGGCCAGCTCACCCCCGGGCCGCTGCTGCGCCGCATCGACCGGCACGGCAACATCGGCGCGAAGGCGGCCGGACGGCACACCGCCGACCCCAAGCGCCGGGGCGGCATCACCGCCGAGACCGTGAGCGACATCGTCACCGCCACCGCCCGGGCCGCCGAACTCACCCCCACCCCCACCCCGGAGGAGACGGCCGCCGCCGCCCAGGCCCGCCAGGCCGCGTACGAGGCCGCCGCCGCCGCGCCGACCGCCGAGGACGCCGGCGTCATCCTGAAGACGTGGCGGTCCGCCAAGCGCGCCGCCCAGAAGGCGGTCCGGCGGATCACCGGACACTCCATGCGGCGCGGCTGCATCCAGGCCATGCTGGCCGCCGGACACCCGGCCGAGAAGGTCGCCCTCCACTCCCGGCACAGCCCGTCCAGCAGCGCGTTCGACGTGTACCGGAAGAAGACGCTGACCTGGAACGAGGCCACCACCCGCGGCGTCCTCGACCTCGCCGCCTGAACCACCACCGCGAAGGAGCCCATCGTGCCCACGACGTACCCGACCAGCCTCCCCGCCGTACCGGCGGACCGGTGGGACGCCGAGAAGCTGGGCGACCTCGGGATCGAACGGCCCGCAGTGGGCCGGCCGGTCGCGGTCGCCGACTTCGTCCTCACCGCCGACTCCCCGGAGCAGGCCGAAGCCCGGCTGCTCGCGTACATCGACAACGACTACGACGACGACCTGCGCGGCGCCAGCGCTACGGCGGCGGGGGAGTCGGCGCCGGGCAGATGGAAGGTGATTTTGCGGGTGCCGGGGGAATTCTGACCCAGCGCCGTACGAGAAGTATCGCGATGTGGGGCAGGCGGCGGGACCCTCCGAGCACAGGGCTGGGTTGAGGGGCAGGACCCTGCGTGCGGCGTCCACCGCGAGACGGGGCAGTCACTCGTCCGAGCGGTTCGGCCCCTGTTCCGCCGCATGTCACCCCGCCGGGGCGTAGGACATGGTGGCATGGGACTCGGAGACCGTCACCAGAAGAAGGACGTGGAGGCCGCCCTCAAGCGCGCAGAGGCAGCCGGGCTGAAGGTGAGGCACGACAAGAACCGCCACAACTGGGGTGCCGTTCTGTGCTGCCCCTGCAACGATTCCGTGCGCATCTCCTGCACCCCCCGAAACCCCGGAGACGAGGCGAAGAAGATCGATGCCTTCATCAACGACCACCGAGCCTGTGCCTGAGCAGACCTGGCACTTCAACCTCGTACTGGACGCCCCGCTCACCCCGGAGCAGTCGGACACACTGGACGGACTCGACCGCTTCCACGAAGGAGGCATCGGGCTGGCCGAACGACCCGGGTATTCCCGGTTCATCTGCGTCGTCCAAGCTGAAACCCTCACCGGTGCCATCGCCGACACACTGAGCCGGTTCGAGGATCTGCCCGGTGTTCTCGTCCGAAGCGTCGAGCTGAACCACATCGCCCTGGCCGAGAACGGCATGGCCACCCCCGCCGTGGTCCCCGTGCCTCGGTTGGGCTCAGTCCCTCCGGCGGCGTGACGACGAGGGTTAACCGCACTCGTCGCCCCCCTCCTGAGAACAACCGGACGGCGAACGGACGCTCTCGGCCCTGTTCTCCCGAAGCTACGGCGAAGTGGCATGTAGCTCTCTGTGATCAGAGTGACGCTGGGTCAGGCTGATGGGGAACGGGTCCGGGGCGGGGCGCGCGCGTGCTTGACGTGGGTTCGGGGAGGCGGGGCGCCAGGGCCCGCACGCTCCGGTCATGAGCGGTCACCCGTTCACGATCGGTCCCCGTACGCGGCCTCCTGCATCGCCCGCAGGACCAGCCGGAACTCGCTGTCGTCCACGGCCCGGATCACCTGTCCGAGCTGCACCCCGCAGCGGTTCACCAGGGAGGCGGCAACCTCCAGCACGGCCAGCTCGCTGCTGGAACCGCCGAACGCCAAGGGCCTGGAGAGCATCAGCAGCCCGATCGCGTCCCAGTCCACTGAGGGGTGCGTGCCGCGCCGGTCGATCACCGGCTTGTCGGCGGCCGTGGTGAGCTCCTGCTCCTGGTCAAGGAACCGGCGCAGCCAGAACCCGCCACGGTGGCGGCCGAGCAACGTGGTGGCCGCCCTCATTGGCTCGGCGCCCACGCCCTGCAGCAGGCTGTCGGCGAGTTGCTCGCCCGTGATGCTCTCGCTGATCGACGTCACCGTGGTCTCCGTCTCCTGGGAGGTCGGGGCCGGAGCCGGCCCCGGCACTCACTCTGCGCGACCGTGCCCGTCCTTCCGCGCTGAACACGCCGGACGATCGCCCTGGTGCCTACCCGTCGGCCCCTTTCCCTTCTGTTCTGGACGCGGGCGGTGTCCGACGGTGTACGGGCATTCGTGGGAGAGAACGGGCCGGTCAGGGCTTTCCCCACGGGTAGGCGCTCCACGCTTCGTCCAGGACCGGGTTGATGACGGATCGCCCGTCGGCGAGGGCCCGCAGCGACCATCCCACGGGCTCTTCGATCCAGGTGAGCAGGGCCTGTTCAAGACCGGGGTCGGTGGCCGTGACGGCGTCTTCCAGCTCGCTGACCGAGGCGATCAGTGTGGGCACGTCCGTGTCCGGCAGGACATGACGGAAGTCGGGGGAGTTGATCAGGTGGTAGGGCTCCATGGTCACGACCAGGCCGAAGACGGGCCGGTCGTGGGGGATGTGGGCGAGCTTCGGATGCCGGTCGCGGATCAGGCCGGCGGTGGTGGGGATCTGCTTTCCCACGGCCTTGCCGAGCTTGGTGAGCAGTTCCTTGCCGAACTCCTGCTGAGGGCCGAGGCGCAGGCCGGCGGTGGGGCGGGCCGATTTGGCCTCCACCAGCAGGACGAGGCCGGGCAGGACCACGATCCAGTCGACGGTCTTCTCCCCGTTCGGGCCGTAGATGATCTCGGGGTGGACCTCGGTGCCGGGCAGCAGCCGCAGGTGCCGGCCGACGTACTGCTCGAACAGCTCGCCCAGGTCGCGGGTGAACGCGGTGAACACCTTGTCGTCCGTGTAGTGGTCGCGGCCGGTGTAGTAGAGGCCCATGGGGCTGACCTTGCCGAGGACGGCAGGGGTGACCGGGACGAGGTAGTCGCATCCGTAGCCGCGGACCAGGGGGCGGGCCCGCAGCGGGTTGGGGGCGTACCGGCGCAGCCGGGGATCGGCGGCGAGCGGTCCGGTGGCGGCCCGGGCGCGTTCCCGGGCGGCGTCGGTGGCGAAGTGCCGCTCGATCACCGCCTCGATCGACGCCCTGCTGGTCAGATCCTTGAAGAAGGTGAGCTCCTGCTCGGGCAGCCAGGCGAGGTCGAACCGGCCCTCCCGGGTGGTCGCCGCGGTGTGGAGGAGCTGTCCGAGCCCGACGTAGTCGGACAGCGGGCAGCCGAGGAGGTCCCGTTCCCATCCGGGGGTGAGAACCTCCAGCGGCCGGGTCGGCTCGGTCTGGACGAGCAGGGCGAGACTGCGGGCCAGCTCGGAGAAGTCGTCCTCCTGCCAGGTGAACTGCTGCCCGGCGACCCGCAGGAGGAAGCCCTCCAGACGCTCGCCGACGGGCAGTTTCCGGTACGGGTCGTCCAGGGCCAGGTATTGGGCGAGGATCTCCCGAAGGTCGTCCTCGGTGGCCTGCTGCTGGCGGTGTTCATTGCCGCGGGCCAGTGATACCCAGGCCGCGTCCGCGAGACCCCACGGCCGGGACAGCCCACTGGGATCGGTGGTCCACGCCTCCTTCGTCGGCCGCCGCGCGCTCTCCCGGGCGATCAGCGGCAGGAGGGAGCTGGGCGGGTGCCGGCGCACCCGCTGCACGTACTCGTGGTCGGGGACGGGGAAGTGAAAGAACGAGCGCGCCATGACCGTGATTCTCCTCCACGAACACACCCGGGCAGGCCGAAATCCCAGACGCAGCTGCCCCGGCGGGCGTGTGCTGTCTGGGCACCTCGCCCCCTCGACCGCGGAACTGCCCGTCTGCCACCCGACCGGGAACTCGGTCTCGGGTGATCCCGGGTCGGGAGCAGGTCGAGGACGGGCCTGGTGGGGGCAGATACCCCGGGCGGGATGTCTCGTTGTATCGGTATGGCTCAGACGACGATTCCGATCCGCGCGGCGCTTGGTTGGGCGGAGGACGCCAGTGGCTGGGAGATCGCCTATGCCCTGGTGGATCAGAAGCCGGTGCGGCCCGCCTGGCTGTCCGCCGGCGGGGAGCGGAGTACGGCGATCGTGTCCCGGGCCCTCGCCGCCGGGCTGCACCTTGCGACGCTCGGCGGGAACACCTGCCGGCGGGCGCCCGCTTGCCGGGCCTCCTACCGGCAGGGCGTGTTCTCCGTGACCTCAACACGGCTCGGCGGGGCACTGGTCGATCCCATGCCGCTCGACGTTCCTTCCGGGTGGGTCAGGGCCGCCCGGAAGAGGGGAGTCGTGAGCGTGATCGTGGGGGACGACATCGTGGAGCTTCTGCCGCAGAGGCCGGCGGCGAGCGAGGCATTCGAGTTTCTGACGCCGGCGGCTGCCCGGGGTGCGCTGGCCATGGGGTCCGTGCCTTTCGGCAGCTGAGATCTGTGAGCGGGCCGGGGAGCCCGACCGCGGAAACCGAGCCGCGCGAGGGGCCGGCCGCCCAGCGCTCCGCGCGGCACCGAAGCCGACCGCGAGCAGGGCCACCCGTGATCCCCCACCCCGCCGGATGAAAGGCAGTGCGCTCTCCCCGGGGGCGCCACCCGGGCAGGGGTGAGAGGGAAATGATGGCGACTCGGAAGCAGCGGGCGCCCGGGAGGCGTCGAGGATGCGATCGGACGACGAGTGGCTGGAGGTCGCGGCGCCGTACAGCGGGCGCTGGGTGGAAATCGCCCGCCATCTCCCCGACTTCCTCACCGAAGTCCTCCACCCCACCTACCTCCTGCTGCGCTGCGGCTCCCGTCCGGACGGGCCGGACGGGAGCCCCGGTTTCCGGGCCGAAGGACCCCCGGTCCGCGTCGGGGCGCGGGGAAGGGCCGTTCTCAGGCGCGGTCGTACTTGCCGAGCAGGTCGGAGTCGAGCACCGGGAACTCGCGGGCCCACACCCAGCCGTACCGGTCGTTGCCGTATTCGATCAGCGCGTCGCACAGGAGGTACTCCATGCGGGCCGCGTCGTCCGGGGTGTCGGCGTTCACGACGCCGGCGAAGGTCAGTCCTTCGAACACCATGCCCGCCTCGGCGTCCGCGGCGCGGAGTTCGTCCAGGCGCCGGTCGGCCGCGGCGACGTCCCGCAGGAACTCGTCCTGGGGGATCCCCTCGTCCTGGTAGTACATCAGGCGCTGGAGCCGGGCCGGGGTCTGGGCCGCCAGATCGGCCCGGGTCTCGGCGTCCTTCTTCTCCCAGGGTTGGAGCCCCGGGCCGGTCCATCCCCGGGCGATGACGGCCGGGGTCGTCGTCCCGCCCGGGCCGACGACCGCGGCCACGAACAGCTCGCCGGGAACAGGCGCCGGCGGGAGCGGTGGAACCGGGGTCCGCGCGATAGCCCGGCACTCCTCGGAGCCGGGGGCGTGGAAGTGCATGGTGGGCCGCCGCCGTCGGCTGTGGTGCTCGCAGGTGCGGCTGAGGCGGGTGACACCTCCGCATGGCTGGAGTTCGCAGGGGCAGGGGCCGCGGAAGCCGCTGACCGGGATGCCGTGGTAGTCCACTCTCAGATCCTCTCGTCCGGAACGGTCACCTATAAGCCGCCACGTCAAGGCACAAAGCAGCACATATCGGTCACGATGGCGGAAGGATGGCCGCTTGCTTGCGGAGAAGGGCCGGAACTCGTCCTCCGGGAGGGCATCGGGAGCCGGGCGTCGCGAGGACGGCCGGAGCTCTGGCAGGCTCCGTCACCGCACCCGGCTGTTCCGCTCGATCCCGTAGCGGGCCAGCACGCGGTACAGGGTGCGCTCGTTGATCTCGAAGGACTCCGCGATACGGGCCATGGGCTCGCGGCGCCAGTAGCGGCGCGCCATCGCCCCGATCGGCAGGAACCCTGCCTGGGCGAGCAGGCTCTCCAGTTCGCCGGGCTCCAGACCGTGATCCTCGGCCAGGTGTTCCAGCTCGCCTCCGGCGAGGTAGTCCGCGGCGATCACGCGCAGACGCAAGCGCGTGAACTCCCCGATGAGGGAACGATGCGGAACCGGCACACCCTGTCAACGCCGAGCTCTGCGGAAAGTCGCGCACCGGGGCCCCGACGCTCCCGGCCTCGCCCTGCTGGAAGCCGTCCGCGCGGGCGACGACGGCACCGTGCGGGACGCCGCCACCGGCGCGCTGCGCCAGCTCACCACAGAAGTAAAGTGACTGCCATGCAGCTCACCACCGTCACCCTGCCCGACGGCACGGCCGCCGTCGTCCACACCGACAGCACTCTCTGGAGCGACGGCGACGGACGCCGGGGCGGCCGCGCCGCGCTCGTCCAGGAAACCCTGGGCCTGGTCTCCACCGAGGCTGCGGCCCTTGGATGCGCCGCGCTGCGCCGAGCTGGCACAGAGGCCGGGAGCGTCTCCGTCGAGACGCTGGACCACGGTCTGCTGTCGGCCACCGTGCGGGTCCTGTGCACCAGCGCAGAGTGCCGGTCCCTCGCCGAGCACTGCGAGCGGGCCGGGGAGCCCGACCCCAGCGCCCCCGCCGCGCGGACCTGGGCACTGGCCCAGATGCCCGCCGACGAGGAGGCCATGGACATGGCGTGGGAGCGGACAACCGCCGCGGTGCAGGACGCCAACCTCGCCCGGCTCCGCTCCACCGACCCGGACGCCGACCTCCTCTTCACGGAGGGGTGCTTCACCGCCTACCTCGCCGACCCGCGCTCCGGCTTCGACCTGGGCGGAGCGCTGGAGAACTACGGGGCCGCCAAGCACGCCGAAGGCCGTATGGACCGGTTCTACGCTCTGTTCGCCGGACTCGACGACGTCGAGGAGGTATCCCGGTGAGCCTCGGCGTCCGCACCTGGGGCATCTGGCACCCCACCGGTGAAGAGATCATCCCTCCCGGCGAAACCGGCGCCCGCCCGCTGGAGTGGTGGCCCTCGGCCCGGGCCGCCGGGGCGTCCCTCCGGGCCCGCACCCCGCAGGCCCCGGGGCGCAGGATCAACACCGACACCGAGCACCGGGCCGACGGGACCATGACCCCCGACGCCCAGTTCTACGGCAGCCTCCGGTCCGTGATCCACCTGTACGCGGTCGAGGGCGAGCCCGGTGCCGACCCCCGGATCACCGGCGGGCCGTACGCGGTGCTGGGCTTCGGGCCGCGCGGCGGCATCCGCCACCGCCCCTTCCCGGCGGCGACGCCGGGCACCAAGGGGGCGGATGATGACGACGAACCCGCGACGGCGACCGATGTGCCGGTGCCGGGCAGCCACGGGGCGCTGTCAGAGGTGTGTGCCATGGTGTGCTGACAGCGAAACATGACGAAGTACCTCCGCGTGGCAGAGATCGACTTTCTTCTCACCTGGCAGTTTCCCGCCATGGTGACGGCGGCCGCGACGGTAACGGGCGTGGTGGCGTTGGCGGTAGGCGGGGGCACCGGGGCGACGGGTACGGCCTCGGCCGCCGCGCGCCGCCTGCGGGGCCGGAGCCGCTCACGCGGATCGGCCGCCACCAACCCACGGCCGGACTGTCTCCGCCCGCCGGGGGCATGTCCTGCCCCCGGGGTCACACCGGGGGCAGGGTGTCCGGCAGGACGGCCCCTGCTCTGCGGGACAGTTCGTCGCGCAGCGGCAGGAGCCGGATAAGACGGTCGGCCGGACGCTCGTCCCACGCGTCGAAAACGCTCTGGATCCGGCTCAGCAGAGCCGGGTCGGCGATCTCCAGCACCTCTTGGTGCGCGGCGAGGCGTGCGCGGGCATGGGCGAGGTCACCCGGCGGGCCATCCGGTGCGGCCGGGAGGTCGCCGAGCGTGTGCGAGGCGGCGAGCAGATCCAGGGCGAGGTACAGGTCCCAGGCGACGGAACGGTCAAGGGGGTTGGTGTCCACCCTCCGGATTCTCCCTCCCGCCCCGGCGAACCCGTCGTGCCGGGGGCTGTCCGGCAAAGCCGTTTCCCCGGGTACACCGACGCCACGCCCCGACCGGGCCCGGCCCCTGGCGGCCTGGACCCGGAGCGGGCGCCCGGGGTCAGGCTGTCCGCGCCGCCTCGCGCGGGTCGCCGATCGCCGCGAACAGCATCCTCAGCCCCACACGGCCCACCGCCGCTTCCTCGTCCTGGTCCAGCTCGACGCTCGCCCGGTGTCCGGCGTGCCGCAGGATCGCGGACAGCATCTCGTGAGTGGCGGCGCCGCCCGGGCCCTCGAAGGGAGAGACCAGGACCGGCGACAGGGCCCGCCGCATCCAGAGGGCGACGGTCGCCGCGCCTCCCCGGGGCCACCACTCGTAGGGGTGCGCTCGGCCGATTTCACGCAGTGCCCTGGCCAGCGCCGCGAACTGCGGGCCGGGGTCCGGACCGGCGGCGCGGTCGAGGGCGTCGGCGAAGGCGCCGAGCAGGGCGAGGTCGGCTTCGCCGACCTCGATGACCGCCAGCTGCATCGCCGGCTCGCCGGCGGGGTCGAGCAGCATCAGCGCGTCGGGCAGTTCGTCCTCCTCTCCGTCGACCAGTTCCTCCGTCCCCGCGGGCAGCGCGTTGCGCACCCGCCAGTACGCCTCGTGGACGGCGCCGACGGGCGCGCCCGGGACCGGGACCGCCCCGCCCTCCGGGGCCAGGGCAGTGATCCGGCGCACCAGCGGCAGCAGCGACGGCGACAGCGCGTGCACAACGCCGTGGCTCTCTTCCAGGTCGGCCAGGACGTTCGGCTGGAGCACCAGCAGCGGCATGTCCAGCTCGTACAGACAGGCCAGCGCGTCCGTCACGATGGGCAGCAGCAGCGTTCGGGTGGGAGGCATCGGTCTCCCTCTCTCGGTTTCGGGGGAAGGGGCTGGGTGCGCTGGCGCGTCCCGGGGCCTCACTTCCGGTGGCTTGTCGTGGTCGTTCATCGGCAATCGCTCCACGCCGGCCGATCGGCGATCAGCCCGTGCGCGCGGAGGCGGGCGGCGTCAGCGGCCGGACGAGCGCGGGGACCTGCGCCGGCGGCGCGGGCCGCCGCTGTACGGCGGGAGCGCGGCCCGGTCCACGCCGTTCGCGCGAAGGCGTTCGGGGTGCACTCCGTTCGGGGGCGGAGTGCGGGGCCGGTCGCGGCACTGCTCGCCCTGCATGGCGAAGCACTTCGGGCAGGTGCCCTTGCGCCGCAGGTCCGGCGGCCGCCGGGGCAGACGGTGAACGGTCATCGGCGTGCCGTACTTCCCGCGGACCACTACGCCTCCATCACGGTGTCGGTCGGGCCGGACACCGGTGTCCGGCCAACTCTCTGGTCACGCCCCGTCAACGCGGCAGCCAGCGCACACGTCACGGCCTGCGAGCCCCAGGGACCGCGGGCCGGGGAGCGGAGTGGACACACCTGGGTGCCCGGGGTCCCACGGCGGGTGTCAGCACTGCTGGGGCCTGAGGGCACGCAGCCGTTCGGCGCGCTGAACGAGGCGGACGTGGACCACAACCGCAGCCCGCTGAAGCAGGCCGGACTTCCTGAGCCACGACGGCCGCGCGGTCGAGCGCCCCCGGCCACCGTCCAGTGCAGGTGCGTGGACACGGTGCCCGAGAATTCGAGCACGAGACCGCACAGTCGCCGCTCCCCGGCGAGCTGCCCGCCGGTCCAGACGGGGCGCCGCCCGGACGACTACCGGCAACCCACGACATGCCCGGATCCCCGGTACGGGTGGCAGTCCGCCAAACTCCGGCCCGTGCAGCGGGCGTTCTGCTCTAGTGCGAGACATGATCACGACATTCAGGCGCTGCGCCGTCGCGGCCACCCTGCTCGCACTGCTCCCTCTACCCACCACCGTCGCGCACGCCGCCGCCCCCGCCGAGGCGTCCAGCGCCGAGGCGGTCGAGACCGCCCCGCTCACCGTCGCCGCCGCGCAGCTGCCCGTCGCCGACGAGAACCGGACCGGATACGACCGCGATCTCTTCCGCCACTGGAACGCCGGGCTGATCCCGTCCGACGGCTGCAACACCCGCAACGAGATCCTGATCGCCGAAGCAGCGGCCCCGCCGGCGGTCGGGGCCCGCTGCGCGCTGACCGGCGGGCTGTGGTGGAGCTACTACGACGAGGTCTCCGTCACCCCGGCCAGCTCGCTCGATATCGACCACATGGTCCCCCTCGCGGAGGCGTGGGACTCCGGCGCCCACTCCTGGACGGCGGCCCGGCGTGCGGCGTACGCGAACGACCAGGGCCAAGCGTCCTCCCTCGTCGCGGTCACCGCCCGGTCCAACCGCGCGAAAGCCGACCAGGACCCGGCCCAGTGGCTCCCCCCGGCGCCGAGCGCGCTGTGCCGCTACCTCTCGGAGTGGACGGCGACCAAACTCCGCTGGGGCCTCACCGCGGACAGCTCCGAGCGGAACCAGCTCATCACCCTCGCCACCGACCGCTGCTCCGGCACGAACGTGACCTGGACCCCCGCGCGCTGACCCGGTCCGGACACACGGGTCTGCACGAGATACCGGGGTCCGTACAGACCCGCCCCGTGCCGGCTGCTCCCCGGGGCAGGGCGGCACCGCTGCCGCCTCACACCGGCGCTCCGGCAGGCGGCAGCGGGCGGGGCTCCCTTCAACTGGACCGGGCCGCGCAGCGGCTCCGGCGCGCGGGGGCGGTTTCAAGCCCCGGCGCCGCAGGCCCGCCGTCATCAGCCCTCGTGCGGTGCACGACTGGCTGTGCGGGCAGGATCCCGGGCCTGCGGCTGCGGCACCCTACAGGTCATCCGGCCGCCAAGGCGCACCCGCCCGGACCGGCCTAATGAGATAGCGGATGCCCTGATTGTCGTCCGGGTTGGTCCAGAGGCCGTTGTCGAACACGGCCGCAGCCCGTGTCGTCTCCCCGAGCCGCCACCAGGTCAGCCCGAGGCCGTGGAGTGCCCGGTGGAAGGGCCGGTTGTTCAGGTCGGACCAGGCCAGGACACCGTTGAACGCGTCCGGCAGCGACAACTCGGCCACCGCGACCGCGGTCTGGTAGAAGCCCAGGGCTTCCGTCAGCGCGGACTCGTCCGCGTCAGCCCGGGTCAGGGCCTCGCCGCCCAGGTGCGCCCAGCAGTCTACCTGCCGCGCGTCCCCCCGCACCGCCGCGAGGAGAGCCGTGCGGTACGCGGCCTCGTCGCCCGTGCCCTCCCGGACATCGAGTGCCCGGTCGACCGGCGGTGCGCCTTCCCCCGCGTACGGGTCGGGCATCCGCCACAGTGGCCGGGGTCCGGCCTCGCGCACCGCGCGCCACCAAGTCCAGGACGGCTTTCCGCCGAGGTCCGCAGCCGCGGACGGGCGAGCGCCCCAGCCGCGTTCCGAGCGCGGGTCGTAGTCGCCGCCCCCGAACGCCGGCCCGGCCGGGGTGGTCCCGGCACGGAGGATGCGTTCGAGGATGCCGCGGGTGTCACACCGCTCGTACCGGTCCGCGATCTCGGCCAGATACACATACCGCCGCGCACGGTCCTCCTGCCCGTCGGGCAGGGGCGGCGGCAGTACGTGGCACAGACCGTCCAGGAGGCCCGCCAGCACCTCCTGGGCCTCGTCCCCGGTCAGAGGCCAGGACACGCCGAACCTCCGCGGCACATCCTGGACCGGGAACCAGAGCGCGTCACGGTCCAGACCGCTGCGCCGGCACAGCAGGGCGCGCAACTCGTCCTGACTCACCGAAGAAGCGGTCGCCACGGACACCCCCCGTTTCTGTTCCGGCCGCGGTTCCGTGCCCGCAGCGCACGGGCAGTTTAGCCGTCCACGGCCCGGACCGACTGTCCCTCTTGACCCGTGAGCAGAGAGCCTGTTGGTGATCCGGTCGGGCTCGCGGCGGGCGCCGCTCGTGAAGACCGGGTGGACGGACGAGGCCGTACCATCCACCCGGTCCCGGTCCCGGCCCCTGCTCCCGGGGCCCGGACCGCGGTCCGGCGAGGTCAAAGACGGCACGGGATCCGGTCCCGGCCACCAGGGCGGGGCTGGGTCTGCCCCGCGCGGTGGCCCGCCCCCTTCGTCCTCAAACGGCGGGTGTGCCCGCTCGTCCCCGGCCAGCGGGGCTCAGCCGGGCAGCATGATCACCAGCAGGGCGCCCGCCTCCGCCAGACCCTGCACCGCGAACGCCGCCCGCCGCAACGTACCGGCGTGCCGGAGCCGTTCGGGCAGGAAGGAGCACGGCGAGGAAGGCGACGGCGGCGAGCGGCGCCCACCAGAGGATGCCGGGAACCGCTCTCGCCCGTCAGCGAAACGAACCAGACGGCGAATGAGGCGGCACCGGCGGCCGGGGCGAACAGCGCGGCGCAGACGAAGGACCACCAGCGGATCCGGTCCGCACTCCACCGGCCCCCGGCCGGTGCGCTGGTGCTGTCGGGGGTCGCGGGCGCGCTCGTGGTCATGACCTCATCCCAGCGCGGCCGGACCCGCCCCGGCATCAGTTCCCGTACTCAGCCGGACGGCCCGGGGTACTCACGCGCACTTCCGGCACCCGCGCACGTGCCGCGGGTGTCGGCCTCCCCGCGCGGCGCCCGGTGGGGCACCGCCGGTCCGGTGCTCCGCGTCCCGCCCGGACCGGATCACGGCACCGCCCCGGGGCAACGTTCCCGCCGTTTCCCATCCGAGGTGGAAACCGGAAACGGCTTCCCCGGGCAGGGGCGGGGACGGCACCGTGGTGGTGAGCCGGGCACCCGTGCCGCCGAGAGAACTGGAGAAGCCAGTGACCACCGTGAACGCCGTCATCATCCCCGGTCTCGCGCTGGACGAGGACCTGCACGGGGCCGCGGCCGAGGGCCTTGCCGCGCACGCCCCCGCTCAGCCCCCGCTCACCTGGGACGCGTTCACCGACCCCGTGCGATGGTGGCTCGTGCCGGGTCCGGACGACGACACCGGTGTGCCGCTCGGCTACAAGGCGGAGTTCGTCGTGACGCAGACCGCCGCTCTCACGATCAAGATCAACATCTGGTACGGGCCGGACCTGAGGAGTGCGGAGACCTCGAAGCCCCATACCCACCCGTGGGAGGTGATGGAGGCCCACCCTGTGCTGGGCGGATACGAAGACGAGCACTGGCACCGCAGCGCCTCCGGGCTACTGGTCGAGCGGGGCAGCGTGCTCCATCTCCCCGGCGGGGTGAACCGGATCTTCGCCCGTGACTACCACGAGGTGACCGCGATCGCGGACCCCGGCCGGACCGTGTCGGTGATGATCTGCGGCCGGTGGCTCCACGACGAGGCCCGTCAAGGTGTCTGGGGTCACCTGGACCTGCACACCGGGGAACACCTCCCCGCCCAGCGCGACGAAGCCGAGCGTGAACGGTTCCTCGCCCGCCTCTACCGGATCAACCCCCAGCACGCCACCGCCTAGAGTCGCGGGGGCGGGGTGGGGTGCGGCAGCAGTTCACCGGATCAGCGTCCAGCCTGCCAGGCGCGGTGAACCCCGTCCGAGCCGACGGGCCCAGCGCGGGGGCGCGGGGGCGATCCCGGCCTCCGCCGAACCGGACAACCCGGCGCCCAGGAACGGGCGAGGGGCGATCTCCGCCGTTGTCATCCCGGTCACGGGTCCAAACCCCGGCGCCCGCCGGAAGAGCGCCGCGCCCGACCTCCAGCGTTGTGGGCGGCCCGGCGGCGAACCGCACGGTGAGGCGGCGCGCAGCCCGGCCGGTTACCGCCCGATCGGACCAACTTTCCTGAAAACAGGCAGGGTTGGCCGCTCAGGTGTCTATCCTCTGCCCTATGACGACCGCGCCGGAGGCCCCCGCCACCACCCCCCTGCGCTTCCTCTCACTGGAGCTGACCAACCGCTGCAATCTGGCCTGCCCGTCTCACTGCTACGCCCAGGCTGGCCCCACGCGAGGGCACGGCCAGATGACGACCGGCGACTGGCGCCGGGTCATCACCGAGGCCGCCACTCTCGGCGCGGCGACCGTGCAGATGATCGGGGGCGAGCCGAGCCTGCGGCCGGACTTCACCGGGCTCGTCGAGCACGCGCTGGAAGCCGGCCTGCGCGTGCGCGTCTACACGAATCTGCTGCGGGTGCGCGCGGCACACTGGACCCTCTACGAGCACCCGCGGGTCGACCTCGCGACCTCCTACTACAGCGACAACCCGGCCGAGCACGACCGGATCACCGGCCGGCCAGGGTCCCATGCCGCGACATGGGACAACGTTGCCGAGGCCGTACGTCGCGGCATCAAAGTCACCGTCGGCATTGTTGACCTAGGCGGCGGTCAGCGCGTCGCGCAGGCCCGCGCCGAGATGGAGGCCCTCGGCGTCCACGACGTCCACGTCGACCGGGTCCGCGCCGTCGGCCACGCGGCCGCCGGCCGGCTGCCGACGACCTCCGCCTTGTGCGGACGCTGTGGCCACGGGAAGGCGGCGATCCTCCCGGACGGGACCATCGCCCCGTGCGAACTCGCCAGGTTCCTTCCGGGCGGCAGCGTCAAGAACGCGACCCTGGCATCGGTCCTGGCGAGCGACCGGTGGGCCCGGGTGACCACGAGCATCCCGTACCGGGCCGAAGGTGAGCCGTGCGGTCCGGACTGCTCACCGAACAAGGACACCTGCGGACCCGGCAAAGGCGGCACAGCGGACGACGAAGAAGAGGACTGACCCGGGCGTAGACACCACAAGATGAAGGACGACACAGAGACATGGACGTGGACTGGAAGCCGTACGCGCGCCGCATGGCCGACGCCGTACTACACCGCCGCGAGTCACGCTGGTGGGACCCCCTGGCCTCCACACCCCGACACGTGTTCGTCCCGCGCTGGTGGGAACGGGGCACCGACGGCCGGGTAACCCGTGACGGCGCCGCCGACCCCGAGACGTGGATGAAGACCGTCTACGACGACACCACACTGGTGACCCGCATGGGCGCCCAGCACGCCGACCACGCCGACCCGGGCACCGTCCTCCCGTACGGATCCTGGCCGACGTCCTCCTCGACCCTGCCCGCCCTCCTCGTGATCATGTACCGGCACGCCATGCTCGCCCAGACCAGCCACACCCTGGTGACCACCGGCACCGGATACGGCACCGCCCTCCTGTGCCACCGCCTCGGCAACCCCCAACTCGTCACCAGCATCGACATCGACCCCTACCTCGTCCAGGCCGCCACCGAACGCCTCGACACCATCGGCCTGAACCCCCGCACCGAAACCCGCGACATCACCGGCCCCCTCCCCGGCCAGTACGACCGCATCATCTCCACCGTCTCCGTACGCCCCATCCCCGCAAGCTGGCTCACCGCGCTGCGCTCGGGCGGACGGCTGGTCACCACCGTCGCCGACACGGGCCTCCTTCTCGTGGCCGACAGGACCGAGGACGGCGGCGCCCAGGGGTACGTCACCGGTGACCGGGCGTCCTTCATGCGAACCCGCCGGAGCGACGACTACGACACCGTCTCCCCGGGGCCCGAGGTGTGGGCGGCGGCGGACGATGAAGGCGAGACCGTGACCACCAGCCGGTATCCGGTCCTGGACGTCCAGAACACCTGGGACATCCGCTCGATGCTGGAGCTGGAGGCCCCGGGGATCGAGCACCGCTTCCAAAGGTCCCCCGAGGGACCGCGCACCATGCTGATGGCGCACCCCGACGGCTCCTGGGCCCGCGTGTCAGCAGCCGACCGCAACGCCTCGCCGCTCGTTCACCAGGGCGGGCCCCGGCGCCTGTGGGACGTCCTGGAATCCATCCGCGACCGCCTCAACCGCACGGGCGAACTGCCCGTACACGGAGCACAGGTCACCATCACCCCCGACGGCACAACCACCCTCACCCGCGGACGCTGGTCAGCCACCCTCTGAACCCCCAGGCCAACACCCACTGCGCCCGCAGGGCGGTCACACCCAGGCAGTGTGACCGGTCGGCTCCGGAGCAGGGGCCGCCTGGAACACGCGGGACCCGCTGGTCCTCATCGCACGGCAGACGGTTGCCAGCCGCCCCACCGTCATGGCGTCGAACGCCTGCTGCTGGAGCAGGCGAAGGCGCGCAACCCGCAGACGGCGGCCCGGCTGGCCAGCCCGCTCCGGGCCGAAGCCGTCCGCACCGACCGCCCGGCGGAGCCCGGGCAGGGACAAATGCTGCTACCGCCCCGGCGAAGAGGACACGGAACGGCCGTCCGCGGAGCCGAGAGCCGCGCGGTCCCCCGCCGCCGGCGGCACCTCCGGCGAGCCGGGACGGCGCGAACCTGGCGCAGCGGGGGAGTGAACGGCCGCCGCCGGGGACGGCCCGGCGGGCGGCGGCACTCCTGCGGTCCGGACCCGAGCACCACCACGGGCCGCCGGGAACCGCTCGCGAACCCCAAATCTCGCCCGAAAGAATACGATTCATCCCGATTCTTTTATTCTTTCTATCCCGCTAAAGACATCCGATACCCCTGTCTTTCACGGTAACGTAAGCAATTGAGGCCAGACATTGAGAGCAGACATTGAGGCTAAAGATTGGGACTAAGCATTGGGGCAATGACATTGGCCGCAACATTCGCCCTAAGCTAATGATTGCTTCCCATGTTCAATGTTCTCAGGGTCGGCACATGATGAAGCCCGCCGCATTGGCTATGCGGCGGGCCCCTGAACGGCCGACCGGGCCTGTCTGCAGCAGGTCCGGTCGGCTACCTCATACCGAGCACCACGACCACTAAGGTCGCGGCTGCCGCGAGCAGTTCCACCAGCGGCTTGACCGCGCGGGCGGTCCGGGCAACCCGGTCCCACCACGGCTTCCGGGCGGACGGCTCGCAGCCGCACGGTTCCCCTTCGGGCACAGCGCCTCCCTTCCGGGCACGGGACGCACCGACCGCGCGCCCCTCGAAGCGGAGCGCCGGGCAGCTCGAAAGCACCCGGCACTCCCCGCCAAGGGGCGGCACCGCACAGGTAATTCCCGCTGTGCGACTGTATCCATTCGCGCGGCCCCCTGGGCGGTGAATCCCCAAGGCGGGGCGATATTTTCTTTCCTGGCCGGGAATCAGGCCGGCGCGGCACCCCGGGAGTCGTTTACCTGTTCGGGCCGGTACGGCAGACCGGGCGGGCCGTCGCCATATCGGCGCAACGCGCTGCCCATCCTCCGGCGACGCTATCGCGCGCACTGACCCTGGCCACCGGCAAGGAAGTGGTGACGGCGACTCACCGCAAGGAGTTGGCGGGGGGGCGGGCGGCGTTCACCGCGCGGACCCGCGCCCGCCGGCGGACCTGATCCGCCCGCCGCGGTGCGGCCGGCGGACAGGGCGTCCCGGGGGCCGGGTGCACCGGTTCCGGAAAGGGGTCCGGGGCCAGAGGTCACGGGTCGGGTGAGCTCTGGCCCCGGGTGGCACGGGCGCGGTCTCCCGCTCGCGGGGGCCTGCCTGTTCGCGGCGTGCAGGTGCCTGTGCGCCGCGCTGGGGTCACCCCCGCTGTCGCGGGGACCAACGGCTGGTCCAGTTCCCGGAGGTCGAGACCGGGTGATGGATCACCCCCGCAGTGCGGGGACTGTCGTTCGACCAAACTCTCTGCGAGAAGCCGAGAGATGGGTCATCCCCGCTCCGCGGGGTCTACCCCCCCCCCACATGCGTGGGGATGTGGTCCCGGCCCGTGCCGGTGTAGGGCGGGGGCTGGGGAGCTGCGGGCTCAGGCCCCCGCCCTACTGGTAAACAAACGTACCACTCGGGGGTGTTGGGGCCGACGTGATCACCACCACACCAGCCGCCGGGAGGGCGGCCCTGCGGGGCTCACAGCCATTCCCAGGGGACCTGCCCGCGGTAGTGCCAGACGCCGTCACCTCCGTCGTCGTCCGGGGCGTAGACGGCGCGCCCTGCGGGCGCGCCGTCCGTGATGATCGCGATCCACGGTTCGGGGTCGTCCCGCTCGACCTTGACCTCCAGCCCGTCGTACGGACCCCCGTACAGCGTCACGGTGATGTCCCCGGCGCCGGGGTCCATGGCCGGTCACGCCCCCGGGCGGCTGGGCTCCGGCTCGCTGGCTTCGACCTCGGCGAGGAAGAGTTCGGCCTCGGCCCGTGCGGCCGCCGCCTCCAGGGGCACATGGCCGATCCGGTACTCCCGGTACTCGCGGCACGTCTCCTCGTCGCCGATCCGGAGTCCGACGTAGGCGAGCGGGACCGACATCGTGTCCATCTGCCACAGGACTTGCACCCGACAGTAGGCGGGGATCTGGTCGGTGCCGTGCGGGCCCCAGCCCTCGCCGGTGGGGTCCGTCTTGATCTCCAGCAGGGCCAGGATCCTGCGTGCCGGGGACAGCAGGAGCCGGTCGGGGGAGGCGAGCTGCCAGTGCCTGCGGATGTGCTGCCACATCCCAGTGGCGACCACGGTGAACTCCGGGTGCCGTGCTGCGAACACGCCAGCGACGTCCGGTTCGAGGCGCAGTCCCAGGGCGGCCAGCTCGGCGTTCCGCGGCGGAAGCGGGGCCGGCGGGGCGCCGCGTTTGCGCGCCAGGAGCGCTTCACGCGTCTCCCAGGGCGACAGTCCCAGCACGGCGGCGATCTCGCTCGCCGCCACCCCGGAGCGCCGCACCGCGTGCCACCCGGGGCTCCCCGGGGGCAGATCGCTGTGAAGGACGGCGGTGGGTGCGTGCAGGACTGCGGTCATGATGCTCCTCAACGGGGTTGGGTGTGGTCGGTGGCGGGCGGGCGGCGTGTGGGACTGCCGTTCCCACGTGGGGGCTCTCGGGCCCGGGTTGTGCACGGGCATGTCCCGGCCGCCCGCCCGCGGGCCGCTCCTGGCGCCGGGAGCGGAAGAACCGCCCGGACCGTCGTCCGGGCGGCACCAGCGGCCCCGGCCACCTCTCAGGACAGGGCGAGCCTCACCTGCACCTCGCCCCTGTGCGGGGGTGCTGCCTCGGCCAGGCCGCGGCCTCGTCGTACAGCACACCGTGCCGCAGGCAGTGGTACAGGGAGGAGGCGATCCGCACTCCCATGTTCCGGATCGTCGTCGCGTGGTCCGCGCCCCGCGCGCGCCGCGCCCGGTAGTACGCCTTCGCGCCGGGGGAGTGGGAGGTCATGCAGAACGCCGCCTGGAACAGGGCCGCGCGTAGGGGCTGGTTCGCCGAGCGGCGCATCGCCACCCGGCTGAGGGTGCCGGAGGCCCAGGTCACCGGTACCACCCCGGCGTAGGCGCACAGGGCCCGCGCGGACGCGAACCGGTCGAGCCGGTCGCCGATCTCGCCGAGCAGCTGCCCGCCGACGACGTCTCCGATCCCGGGAAACGAGGCCACGGTCCGCGCCCAGGGGTGTGCGCGAAACCTCAGAGCGAGCTCAGCCTTCAGGGCTGCCGCGCGCTCGCACGCCGCGGTCAGCGCCCCCAGTAGCGAGAGCATCTCCAGTGCGCGGGCCTCCTCCACCTCCGGGTGCGTCAGCAGCGCCGGCCGCCGGAAGTGCAGCCTCAGGCGGTGCGCCTCGTCGTCCACCGTCCGCCAGCGCCCTGCGGCCTCCAGCGCGCGGGCGTAGGCGGCGCGGTCCAGCGCCGCGGCCCGACGAGGAGAAGGGGCGGCCGCCAGGACCGCGCGGGCCTGCGGGTGGCGCAGGCCGAGCTTCGGCCACGCGGTGACCGCCGCCCGGAAGTAGGCCGAGAGCACGGCCCGGAGCTGGTGCATGACCCGCGCGCGGGCGGACACCGCGTGGGTGTATGCGTGGGCCACCACCTTCAGGCCCCGGATCTGCGGGGAGGGGAGCACAATCCGGGGTAAGGACCCGACTCCGGTGCGGAGCATGTCGGCCAGCAGATACGCGTCCGCCCGGTCGGACTTGATGCTGTCCAAAGTAGCGGCCTTCCGCGCCCGGGCGGCCAGCGTGGCGTCGACGTGGACCACCGGCATCCCGCGGTCGGCCAGACCCTCCACGAACAGAAGATGGGGATCCTCGATCCCGGTAATGATCGTCCGCCACCGCGTCCGGTTGTGCGCCCGCAGGAAGGCGAGGTAGTCCCCGACCGGGTCTGAGCTCTCCTCATACACGATCCGCACATGCCCCAGCCGGCCCCCGTCCCGGCGGACCACCGCGCAGTCCAGCCAGCCGTCGGCCCAGTCCACCCCGGCGAACATCGTCGCCACGCCCGCCCCCTCAACCAGCCGCCCCGGGCACCCCGAATGGTAAACAAACGTACCACCCGTGGGGCGGTCCCCCCAGCGCCGCCGACCTCCTCGGACAATTGGGTCTAGTCAACTGCGGATCTTGACTGAGGACGGCCCAGCGTGCGCGTAAAGAAGGACCCACCACCCGTCTCGTTCCTGGAGGAAGGCGAGTGGCCCAGCGGCCGGCTCGCCGCCGACGCGCCCCCCACGGCGCGCCTCGGCCAGATCCTGGCCGCCCGCCTGGCGCGGGCGCTCGCCGACCAGGGCCTGAGCGCGCGCGCCATCGGCGAGCGGGCACACTGCACCCACCCCACCATCGCGCGGATCCTGGACGGGACCGGGTCACCGGACGCCCAGACGGTTCTCCACCTGGAGATCGCCCTCCAGCGGCACCTGTGGCCGACAGATCTCCACGAGGGCCTCACCCTCCCCCCGGCGCCGGAGCGCGAGACCGCGGACGGCCGGAAGGAGGGGGTGACCGGGCCGGCCCGCCGGGAGGGCCGCACGACGACGGGCAGAGCGGACCGCAAAACGTGACACACCCCGGGTGTCACGATCGAGGCGGCCCTCCGGTATAACGTGACAGCCGGGACTTGTCACGATAAGAGGGGGGCGCGATGCCGGCGGACGGGATCTGTGCCGGGCCGGAGTGCAGCCGGCCGATCGTGACCGCAGTCGGCGGCGGACGCCCGAAGCAGTTCTGCGGAGCCACCTGCCGGCAGCGGGCCCGCCGGGCCAAGGACAAACCCTCGCTGCACACTCTGCGGTCGGAGGCCCTGGCCGCGCTGCGCGAGGTCGCGCCCGCGGCGGACGAGACGGCCGTCGCGAACATGGACGAGGCCCGGCTCGCGGCGGTCCGGACGAAGGCCCGGGCAGCCCGGGCGGCGATCCGGGCGCTGGCCGCCGAACTCGGCCACGGTCCCAACGCCATGCCGCTCATCCTCCCCGCGGACCCTGCCCGGACAACACCCCTTGCCCCGGTGCCGGTTCCGTCGACGGAGCTGGCGCTGGTCGAGCCGGAGATCGTGGAGGGAGAGATCGAGCCCGACCTCGATTTCAGCGAGGAGGGGCGGATCCGGCGGCTCGTGCGCCGCTACGAGGAGGAGGGCCCGCTCCCGCTGCCCCCGTACACCGAGTGCCCGCAGTGCGGCCTGACCGGCCCCGCCGGATCCGTCACCGCACCGCTACTGCCGGACGGCGCCGTCGGCTGGCCGGCCGAGATCCGGTGCGTCTTCTGTTCGTCCCGGTACCGGATCGGAGCCGACGACGTCGCCGGGCCCGACCGCACCGAGACGTGCTCCCGCTGCCACAAGCCGGTGCCCCACCCCGCGGGCGCCTCCCTGATCGAGTGCCCCTGCTGCCGCCTCCAGTTGCCCGGCCCGGCCGACCGGGACCCCGCCCTGCACGAGCGGCGCCGCCAGGCCGAGACCGGCACCATCCGCCAGCAGCAGGACCGCCTGCGCCAGGCGAAGGAACGCAACCCGGAACGGGCGGCCCTGCTCGCGGGTCCGCTCCGGGTCGAGGCCGTACGGCTCGACCGCGCGCCGGAACCCTCATAGGAACGGGCGGGGAGCATACGGCTCCGTTCTTCGGACGGGGGCGCGCTCCCGGCAGGGCCCCCGGGGGAGAGGGCGGATGCCGTGGGGGTGTGCGGGTTTGCGGCGCGGTGTGCGGAAAGGGCCGCGCCCCCGGGTGGCTAGCTCTGCGCCGGGGGCCAGCGCTTGACGATGCGCGGCGGGGAGAACGGGGCCGGCCAGATCTGGAGCCGGACCTCCTCCATCGCTTCGGGCCCCTCTTCCGACTCGGACCAGCGGACAGCTTGGGCGAGGTTCCGGCGCGAGGCCCGGGCCCGGGTCCAGCCGGCGGCTACGTCGAACCGGGCCGCGTCGGCCAGGTAGTCGGTGCAGCCCATCACGACGAGTCGTCCCGAAGGGGTGTGGAGGCTTGCCTCCACGACGTGGTCGAAGTCGGCGCTGTCGTCGTCCGGCTGGCGGTCATGGCCGCGGACTTCGACCGCCACGGTGTCGTTGACGGCCGTGCCGATGGCCAGGGCGTCGTCGAGGACGGCGAGCCCGTCCAGGACGCTCCGGCCGTTCCACACGCCGCCGAAGTCGCCTTCGGACCCCTCGTCCAGGACATGGAGCTGGAAGTAGTCCGCGAAGAGCTCAAGGGTTGTCACCAGGGCATCATCCCCGCCGCCCGGCACAGACAACGCGGCGGGGTGAGGCCGCTCCCGGGCCGTCCGGCCCCTGACGCGAGGTAAGGGCGCGACTGGGGAACAACAGGCGTGATCATTCTGAAGCCCTGGATTCGAAGGCGGTAGTGCGGGTCCGTGTCTTCGAATACGGGGCGGTGTCAGCTCTCGTCGTGGATGGTGAGGCCGTCGCTCTCGGTCCAGGTCCGCAGCCGATCCCGGCGACCGTCGGAGCGTTCCCGCCACAACACCACGGCAGTGCCGGGCACGCTCCCGTGGGAGCCGATGAACTGGGCGAGCTTCTCCAGGGCGGTCGCGCGGTCCGACCAGGTGCCCTCGACGGCCGGGCCTCCGTCGCGGAACGTGAGAACGACGTGGAACCGCTCGCTCTCCTCCCCGGCTCCCGCCGGGAGGCCGCCGGTCCTCTTCCCGGTCACCGGCGGGGCCCGTCCCCGAAGGCGATGGCGGCGTCCGGCGCGGTGCCGGCGGGGTACGGGGTGCCCATCAGGCTCCCTCTCTCCACCCCCGGGTTGATCTGTCCCGTCCGGAGCGTAGGACAGCGTCCCGGCGCCCTGGACCACCGACGCGCGCGGGACCGGCGGCGGGCGGGGTGGTGTCCCGCCCGCCGCCGGGTGTTCTATCGCGGCGGGAAGCTCCACGCGTGGCGATGTGCCCGGAGGCGGGGCGGCGCCGGCACGCACTCCCGCGAGCAGTGATCGGGCGGGAAGCCGGGGACACCGCCGCCGGCCGGGAGAGGCTCGCGGCAGCTGGGGCAGGTGCCGGTCTTTTCCCGGATCCGGCGGACCGGCGGGTTCCTCAAGGCCATGCGCCCGGCGCGGGCCTGGGCGGAGCGATTAGACCAGGGTGCGCAGGACGGCGACGACTCTGCCGAGGATGACGGCGTCCTCGGCGGGGATCGGGGCGTAAGCGGGGTTCTCGGCCGCGAGCCAGACGGCGCCGGGCTCGCGCCGGAGGCGCTTGACGGTGGCCTCCTCGCCGAGGAGCGCGACCACGATGTCGCCGTCCTCGGCGTGGGCCTGCCGGCGGGCGGTGATCACGTCCCCGGGGCAGATCGCGGCGCCGGTCATGCTGTCCCCGACGACCGTGAGCGCGAACAGGTCGCCGTCCCCGACGAGCCGCCGGGGCAGAGGGAGAACGTCTTCGGTGTCCTCGTGCGCGAGAAGCGGCGCTCCGGCGGCAATCCGCCCGACGAGCGGCACATGGGCCGTCCCCGGCTCGCCGCCGGTGTCCGGCCCGTGCCCGGCCGCCCGGCCGGGGAGCACCCGGTAGGCGCGCGGCCGGTGCGGATCCTTGCCCACGACCTGCTTCCTCTCCAGCGCACCGAGCTGGTGGGCGACACTGGAGGTGCTGGAGAGCCCCACGCCCTGGCCGATCTCCCGCATCGACGGCGGGTATCCGTGCTCAGCTGTATACGCCCGGATAAGGCGGACAATGTCCGCTTGCCGTGCCGTGAGGCCGTCCGGCCCGGTGTGCACGCCAGCGGGGCGGCCGGGCCTTCCCGCCGTACGGTCAGTGGTCACGGGCCGCTCCCCTCCGGGGTGGTGGTGATGGTGCTGGTCATGGACATTACCCCCGTGATCGGGACAAGGGGAAGGATCTTTTCCGGTACCCCACCAAACCTCGTGAGCCCGGCGGCTGCGCCCCTGAGCCACTGGACCCGGCACTGAACGGGTGAAGCGGGGGCGTCCGGCACCCGGCGTCCTCTCGTGGCGCCCCGCCCTGGACCCGCGCCCCTGCTATTCCGTACGCATGACGAACCCTCTTTTCGCACGGCCGGGCCGCTACCGGCGCGAGGTGACCGTGCGGCTGGCGGAAGAGTACGGCCCGCGCGAGGACTGGCCGACCGGGCTCGAAGCCGCGGCGAACGTGCTCCTCGCCCTGGACGAGCGCCTGCCCCGTCCGTCCTATACCCGAGTCCTCGCCGCCCTCTGGCACGACCGACTGCACCCCGGTACCCCGCCCGCGGCCGCGCTCCGGACGGTTGACGAAGCAGTCGCCTTCGCCGCGCTGAGCGCGATCCCGGCGGCCCTGCCCGTCCCCGACGGCTATTCGATGCTGCTCCATGTGGCGGGAGAGGTCGATGATGAACGGTCAGGGCCCGGGCCGGTTGCCGGGGCCGCCTGAGCTCCGGCCTGGTGCGGCGGTGAACACGCGGGGTGCCGGGCCCGGGGCAGCAGCCACGAGGCGGTCGGCGGTCTTACCGGCCCGGGGCCGGCAGCCTCCCGCCGACCCGCCCGCTTCGCGCACCGGCGACCCTCGGCCCCGGGCGGACACCTGATCCGGCCGAACCCCTCCCGAGACGCCCCGCCGGACGCGAGGATGGGCCCATGACCACGATTATCGAACAGGTGCAGCGGTGGAAGGCCGAAGGCGGGCCCGACGTGTGGCAGGCCGCCTGGGAGCGCGTTATCGACCTCGGCCGTGTCCCGTGGGACGGGAAGGACATGGTCCTGGACGCGCCGGTCGCTGCGGACGGCGCCGCTGCCCTGGCGACCCTTCTCTACATCACGGCGAGCGAGGAAGGGATCCATCCGCGCGACGTGACCCACGACCAGGTCATCCGGTTCCGCGAGGCGTCAACCGCCGGCACCGCACCCGGGTTCGGGGAGGAGCAGGCGTACTGGGAGCGCCGGCTGACCGCCCTCGGCCACGATCTGGAAGACCCCACCGACCCCGTGGCCGTGATGTGGCGCCGCATCACGATCGACTACCGGCCGCCACGAGACGCTCTTGACGAGGCGTGGGAAGACTCCTTCACCCGCTGGGGCCCCGGTTTCAGCTCCGGTCTGCGCAAGGTGTTCACACCCCCCTACAAGGTCACCCTGGACTGACCGGAATCGCCACCGCCGGGCCACTGCGGCGATACGTTCGGCTCCGTGAAGCCATTCCAGTTCAGAGATGGCCAGGGCTCCTGGCGCACCGGCGAGACACTCCTCCACTTCTACGCGGAGGTGGACTGGACCGACCCCCGCCACCGGGCCCTCGGTGCCCTCGTCGGTGCCTCGAACGAGGCCCTGATCGCTGCGGGGTTCCCCATCACCCCGGTCGAGCCGGAGTGGCTGCACATCACCATCGACCAGATATCCAGCCGCCCAGCAAGCCGGATCGGCCCGGCCGACCGGGCCCGGCTCGTCGCCGAGGTCACCGCCCGCCTCGACGGCGTCGCCCCGTTCGAGGTCACCGTCGGCTCACTGCTGTCGTACCACAGCGGCGTGATCGCCGACCTCCACCCGGACCAGCAACTCGCCCACCTCCACCGGGCCGTACGGGACGGCATCCGCGCCGCCTACGGCGACGACGCCTGCCAGTACCCCTGGGGCCTGCAGCACCTCACCACCGCCTACGCCCACGACCACGCCGACTCCGACGCGGCCCAGCGCATCCTCCGGCGCGTCCGTCCCGGCCACGCCCCGCTGCACATCTCAGCCGTCCACCTGGTCGACGTGGCCGCACGGACTACCGCCCAGGGCAAGACCGTCACCTGGGACCACCTCGCGGAGATCCCCCTCCGGGGAACCCGCTGATCCGCCCGGAGCAGGTCACGCCCCCGCCTGCCCGCCCGCCCGGCGGGCGGGCAGGCGGGCAGGCAGGCAGGCGGGCCGCGCGCCGGTGGTGAGGTGCCCCGGCCCTTCTGCCGAGGCGGGGGAGGGGTCAGTGCGGGCCGGGGAGAAGCCCCAAAGGGGCGCGGGTGGTCTCGGCCAGCGTGTGGCACTCCCGTGCCCCGGCCATCCACTGCGCTTCGCTGCGCGCGGGCAGACACACCACGGACACCAGCCCCGAGGCGGCGCCCCTCAGCCGCTCCTCCCACAGCCCCCGCAGGGCGATGGCCACCTCGGTGGCGTCCGCGGGCAGCACCGCCGAGGGACGGAACCACAGCCGGGCGTACAGCTGGACCAGGTCCTGGGCGGCGGCGGCCTGGTGCTGGCGCTCGCCGAGTTCGCGCGCCCGGTCGCGGATGTCCGCCGGTATCGTCCCCGCTCCGATCATGGCCGCGGCCGGCACCGGCAGGTGGACGACCGCGTCCGCGAGGTGCTGGGCGAGCGCGCCGGGGTCGGTTCCGGGGACCGTGCCGGCGGTCACCAGGACGAGGGCCTCGCTCACCTCCCCGGCGGCCGGCCCGGCCCCGTCTTCGGGGACATCGTCCTGGGCCGCTCGCCCACGGTGGGTTGACACACCGTCACCACCTGTTCCTGATCGCCGTTCCGACCGGGAAGTGTCCCACCCCGCCGCCCCCGGCCGCGACCCTGTCCGGACCCCGGGGCGAGCAGGGGAGCGGCGGGCTGCCGGGAGGGATGTTCAGTCCTCGGCGTCTTCTCCGGCTCGGCCCGTCCGCGCCGCGCCGGAGCCCGCACTCCCCACGGCCGTGCCGCACTCCCCGGGGGCCGGCTCACCGCCGCCAGCCAGAAGGGTCGCGCGGCACCGGGCGGGGACCGGGACCGTTCACCCTTCCGGGGGAATGACGCCGGGGGAGGGCCGGTGGGTACGATCCGGCCGGAGTGCGCCGGGGCGGCGCGCGCGGGAGGGCGGTGACCCGGGTGTCGGCTGGGGCGGTGAGCGAGGACGGCCTGCGCGCGATGCTGGCCGAGCGCAGCGGCCTGGACGCCGACTCGCTCTGGTATCCGGTTCACGAGGTCCCGCGCCGATTCGGGCTGTCGTGGCCGCTGACCGCCGGACAGGCTGAGGACGTGCTGGCTGGTCTCCTCGACCGGCTCCGCCTTGTCCTGCCCGCACCCCGGCACGAGGGCCCCGGCCCACGGTACGTGTGCCTGTCCGAGATCACCGGCCGCTACCAGCGGACCGACACCCGCCGCGTCCTGGAGCGCGTCCGCCGCCGCGGGGCGACCCCGGCGGTCCCGGCCTTCGGCGGCGGGGACTACGACCCGCGCTCCGAGCGGGGGTGGGGCGCCCGGCCCCCGGCCGCGCCCGAACACGCCGGCACACCCGACTGGTCCTGGTGGCGCCTGGTCCGCAAGGCCGGTCCCCGGCCGCTCTACCGGATGCCCGACCCGCACATGGGAGAGGGCGCGCCGCCCGTCGACCGGGCGCTCGCCCTGCGTAACCGTACGGGCGACCCCGCCGCCTACCGCGCCGCACTGACCGCCGCGCTGCGCGAGGACCCGCGGCACACCGACTGCTGGGCGCACCTGGGCTCCGCCGCGCTCGACGGCACGGGGACGGACCAGGCCGCCCTGGAACAGGCCCTGGGCTACTACCAGACGGCCGTCGCCGTCGCCGAACTGTCGCTGCCACCCACTTTCACCGGGGTCCTGGCCTGGGACGAGCCGGACAACCGCCCCTTCCATCGGGCGCTCCACGGCCTCGGGCTCACCTGGTGGCGCCTCGGCGAGACCGCGAAGGCGACGGCCGTCTTCACCAACAGCCTCTTCACCAACCCCGACGACCAGCAGGGCATCCGCTACCTGATCGGACAGACGCGCTCCGGCGTACCGTGGCGCGCGGCCGACGGCCTCTGACGCAGAACACCCTTGTCCGCGCGCTCCGTGCGGGAGGTCACGCCAGGTCTCGCTCTCCGCCGGTATGGCGAGGCCCGGCCGACGTGCTGCGTCGGGGCAGTTTCTCACCCCCCGGCCGTCCGCCGCTGGAGAACCCCGCTGGTTCCCCCGTCCGGGTGAATTCCGGTGCGTCCGTCTCCGGCCGCTCGCGCGACCCGGTAGAAAGGGTGTCTGCTGTGCGATCTGGGCCCGGCGGCTGCTCCCGAGGGCGGTCATGGCACGGGCCCGGGGCGGTGCGGCCGTGAGGACGGCTGCCGGCTCGTCTATGCCTGGCCGGGCAACCGGTTCAGGTGGCGCAGCACGGCGGCCCGCTCGGCGGCGGACCGCTCCCGGGCGGCGGCCAGCGCCTCCAGGTCGACGGCGGCCTCCAGGCCGGCGCGGACCTCGGCCACGAGCTGCGCGGGGGACAGGGCCTCGGCCTGTACCGTCGCGGGCATGTGAGCGCCCCGGCGGTCGGTGCTCTTCTGCGGGGCGCTCGGCAGCCGGTACCGGCGGATCTGCTCCGGTGTCACGGCAAGCCGTGTAAACCGCGGCGCAGGACAGGAGCCGAGCTCCGGGGCGAACGCCAGCACGTCGGCGGCCGCCGCGTCCAGAATGGACAAACCGGACGGATCATGGTCCCCGATCGACAAGACGTGGGTCTGCCTTGCCCGTCCGGCGATCCGCAGAGCCGCGTCGTGCTTGGCCGTCACCGACTCGAACCCGCCGGAGCTGTAGGTGCTCACCCCGTACCCGGCCGCGACCGCGCCCACCATGGCGACGGCGCCCTGGCTCTCCACCCACACCTCGACCACCACCGGCTGCCCGTCGGTCAGATCATGCTGGTAGCCCCGGGCCTGGAGCCGGAGTCCGTCGAAGAACTCCTCCGGCCCGGCGTACCCGCCGGCCGGCCAGGACGACGGGCCCTCGTCCCGGACCGCCCCCATCGGGATCATCCGCGCCCTGCGGGCGCGGTTCAGCGTCTCGATCAGCCGGTCGTACCCGGCCTCGGTCTTCTCGTACCCGAACGCGCCCACCATCCGATAAAAAATCTGGCGAGCCGTCAGATTTCCGTATTCCCGGTACTCCTCCAGGACGCTCTGGATCTGGCGGACCAGCTCCACCGTCCGCGGCCGCGGCCTCCACGGGGCGAAGCCCCGCACCCGCGTACGGGTGTACGCGCGGCCGGACACCGGCAGGCCCCGGGACTCCGCGGCACCGGTCACGACCACAACCTCCGCCCCGGGGAGAGCGCCCGGCGCGCGAACCGGCGCGGGCGCTCTCCCTGCGATCCGTGGGGGACGGAATCGTGCACGCCCGGTCAACGACCACCACCCCCGCCGGTCACGCCCCCGCCCGCCAAAGGCGGGAACCAGCCCGCACAGACCGTCAATTGGCCGGATCCACTCCTATCCGTCCCGGACGGGCGCCCGGGTACGGAAGGCTGACGCCCATGAACAACGACCAACCGGAGCCGGAGCCGCTGGGGGAGTGGCTGGCCCGCCGCGAGGCCCGCCGGGAGTCGTCCCGGGGCCGTCTGCGGGCCGTGCCGCTCACTTCCGGTCCGCACCGCGGCGCCCACGTCGACCCCGCAGCGCCCCGCGCGATCCAGAGGTGGGACGGCGACAGCTGGGTCCCGGTGACCGTCGCCGCGAACCTCGCCGAGACGAAGAAGCTCATCTACCCCGCACCCCCGCCCACCGCGGCACCGGCCCCGTCGTGGGACCGGCCGGCGCTCGGGCCCGGCACGGGGCGCCACCGCCGAACCGCGCCCCGGGACGGCGCCTCATGACGGGCTGGGCAAAGGACCCGCGCCGGCCCGCACTCGTCCGCGCGCTGCTCCCGTTGCTCAAGGACAGCTGCCCGGCGGACGGCCGCGGCTACGGCGGGGCGTTCGAGCTGCGCCTGCCGGACGAGGAGGTGGCGCGGCTCGGCGGGGTGGAACTGTTGCGCTCGGCGCTGCGGGCCGCCGCCCGGGAGCTGGGCTGGCGTGTCGAGTCCTTCGCCCGGGCGGGGACGATCCACGGGACCATGGCGGGAGTCCGGGACCTGCGCGAGCCGCCCCCTGACACGGCGGCGGCCGTGGAGGCCCACTGGGAACGGCGGCTGCGCGCCGCCGTCGAGCTGGGCAGCCGCTCCCGCCCGGCGGATGCCCCGCTGCCGCCGGGCGCAACGGACTGGGACGCCCTCGCCGCCGCGTTCCGCACCGCCCACGCACGGGCCCTCGACGCAACCGGGCCCACCGCGCCCCGGACACCGCAGGGGTGAGGGTCGGGCGAAGCCAGCAGGGCCGATCCTCTTCGACATGCCCGCGCGGAGCCGGTACCCCTCTCCGCCCGCCGGTCCACCGGCTCCGGGGGAGCACCCGCGCGCCGCTGTCACCGCCCGGCGGTCATACCGCTTCCCCCGGACACACCACCGACCGCGCCCCGGCGTACCGGAACCGTCCCGAACGGCCGGACGATTGCCGGGCCCCGGCCAACCCCGCCGGCTCACCGTGGCCGGTCTCACAAGAGGTCAACACGGCGCAAAGTAGCCTTGAGCAGCGATAACGGGGCATCGTGGGGACATGTTCGCCAAGCTCCACCAAGCCCTGACCCGACTCCGGAACCCGGACCGCACTCCCTCCCCACCCCCTGCCGCTCCACTCCCGGCACCCGCCCCCGACGCCCCGGCCACCCCTGCTGCGCCGGTGGTGATCGACGCGGCGTCACTGACCCGCATCGAGCGCATCCGGGCCGCCCTGGAAGCGGTTGGCCCGCACCTGGAGCCGGTCCCGGCTCCGCAGTGGCTCGCCACCGTCGCCGCCGGCCGCACCGTACCCGCGGACGACGGCCGGCTGAAGGAGATCAGCACCCACCTGTGGGGCGCCCCGGCAGCCGCCGCCCTCACCGACCACGACTGCGCGAAACTGCTCGACCAGATCGAGGCCCTCGGCGTGCTCAAGGAGATGCGCGCGGCCGGCATCGAGATCCTCTGCACCCGCGGCGCCACGTTCAAGACCGCCGCCGACCTGCGCGCGGCCTACGAGCACGCCCTGGAGCTCACGGCGCGGGCCGAGCGGGCGCACGGGAACGCGGCGGCCTGATCCGCACCAGGTTCCCGGTGCGGGGATTGAGGAACATCGCTGCCGGATCGTGCGCCTGTACGCTCCGTGATCGCAATGCCGCAGACGAGGTGCTGGTGGCCCGGTCGGGCTGCTGACGCTCACAGGCCGAACACCGTGCGGGCCTGCTGGGTGAGGGCTTGCCCGTAGCAGCCCGGATTGGGCGGGCGTGCCGACGAACGGAAACCCGGTGCGCGACGAGTGCGGCGGGGTGCAGAATCGTCGGCCATGCGGCGAACCCTCTCCCCTTACCCCGTTCTGGAGACCCAGTACTTCGAACGGGTCCTGCGCCACGACCCGAACTCGCTGACGCAGTTGATCGCGGCCACCAGTGCCAGCCTTCCGTCCGCCCGCAACCTGGGCTCCAAGGGCCTCGGCCTGTACACGCCGGGAGCCCTGCTCGACGCGGCCTGGGTCTCGCTGGCCCGCGGCCGGGACGGCCGACCCGCCGCCACCGACCGCGACCTCCAGCAGATCCTCGACCTGTACCTGGCCCTGGACGACCCGGTCACCCAAGCCCCGGAAGGCATGAAGCGCTGGGAGGGGTACCTGCAGCGGACCATCCACCAGCAGGGCCCGTGGCAGGAGGACGAGTACTCGCAGCTGAGCCGGTCCATCGCCATGCTGGAGCAGACCCCCTACCCGGACGACGCGGACAACCCGCTGGAGGTCATCCTCCCGGGCTGGGACCGCGACGTGCTCGGCTGCTCCTTGGCGGACTACCTCGGCATCGCCCACCTCGTCTGGGCCTGCGCCACCGCCCACCCGAATCCGCGCCGCCGCGGCCGGTTCGCTCTGGACTGGTACCCCGCCGAGGACTACGACCAGTTTGACGGACTCCGCTCCCCCGCCCAGATCAAGGCGGTCCTGAACCGGCACTTCGTCACCACCAAGACCAAGCTCCGTGCGGCCTTCCCGGCCGACAGCGACCCGCTCTTGCGCCGCTACACCCACAACCCGCTCCGCTCCCGCCCGCTGGTCGGCGGCGTCCCGGGCGGCTACCTCATCCCAGTGCCGGCCGCCGTGCTGGGCAAGGCCACCCCGCTCGGCCTCTACTACACCGGGGGCGACAACAACTCGGCCTGGGGCAAGGCGTTCACCAACGACCTCGGCAACCTCTTCGAGCACTACGTCGGCCGCCACCTCGACCTGCTGCCCGACGCCGAGGTCCACCCCGAGATCCAGGTCAAGATCTCCAAGAAGGTAAGCAAGAAGACGATCGACTTCTTCGTTGTTTTCCCCGACCTGGTCCTGTTGGTGGAGGTGAAGTCGTTCCGGCCAAGCGAGCAGCTGCGGCTCGGCGGGCCCGACTTCACCACGCTCCTCGCCAAGCAGTTCACGAAGCCGTTCGAGCAGATCAACAGGTCGGTCCGCCTCCTGCGCTCCGGCGAGCACCAAGAACTCGCCGGAATCCCCACCGACCGCCGGATGCTCGGGATGGTGGTGACCATGGAGCAGTTCCACCAGATCAACACCCCAGCCCACCGCGTGGCCCTGCCCGACACCGACATCCCCGTGATGGTCACCTCCATCGCCGACCTGGAGGACGCGGTCACCATCACCGGGACCAGCCTGGCCGATCTCCTCTGCGCGGCCTACGACGCCGACGCCGTGTACCTGCGCCAGCTGTTCCCCCAGTACGAGTTCCTGGAGTACAACGCTGTCCTGGAGCAGGGCTGGTCCGCGATCCCGTTCGCTCGCCCCCGCCAGCCGCGGGCCCAGGAAGCTCGTGCCGCCGAGTCCGGCAGCACCGGCTGAGCCGACCCCGAGCCACCCGGAGTTCGGGGGTCGAGGAACAACGCTGCCGCACGATCCGGCAGCGTTGTTCCTCGACCCCTGGTGCCCGCCCACGCCCTTGCCGCAACCAGCCCGCCAGCGGCACTCCCACTCCGTACGCACCGCCGTCGGCAACGGGAGGTGGTGAGACCCCACCGGACGCGTGCCCGGCACGCCTACGCCCCTGGGTTCCCGGGAGCGCCCCCGATCCGGTTCACCGGCGGACGCGGTACCACGGGGCGAGACCGAGGAGGAGCTGGAGGGTGCGGCGGGCCGCTGTGCGGTGCTCGGGACGGCGGGCGTAGGCGGCGCCGACGGCGAGCACGGCCAGCAGCAGCACCAGAAGCAGGATCGCGGCCCCGCACACGGCTGCGGCCGTCCGCCCTCCGGCGGTGGAGGCGAGTACGGCGGGCACTCCGATCGCGCACAGGGCGACGGTACGGCGGCCGGTGGGACGGGTGTTCATGATGAAGGGGACCTCCCGGTTCAGACGGTGGACGCGGTGCGGCCGGAGCCGTACCGCTGGTGAACCCCAGTCAGCCAGAGGCCGTTTTTCTGTTGTGCGGGCACTTCGCGGGGTTCTAGGTTCGTTGCGGACAGGCCTGTGGACTAAGCGCGCCTGTCCTGTCCCGGGGAAGTCGGGACTGCGCAGGTCAGGACCACGGCGATGGCGCGGGCCGCCGTGGTTCTGCCTCGACGTGAGCGGAACGCCGTACGGTCGGCGTTCCGCTCAAGTCGAGGCATCCAGGTCAGGGAGCCGGAGTCGCGGATCGGCGGGGCGCGGCAGATGGGCCGGGTGCCGAGCGGTTTCGGGGCGGACGAAGGAGGCGGAGCGGTGGTGCGGACGGGGCCGAGCCGGGCGGACGGGCAGCTGATCGGGCGGCTGCGGGAGCGGGACCTTGTGGTGTCCCTCGCGCAGTTGGAGCGCTGGCGCCGGGCGGGGGTGCTGCCGAGGCACCGGCGGCGGGGCCTCGGACGCGGCCGGGGCTCGGTCTCGGTGCTGGACGATGCGGTGGTGGAGATCGCCGCCGCGCTCGCCCGGCACACCCGCCAGGGCAGGGACCTGCGGTACGCGGTCATCGGCTGGTACGCGGAGGCCGGACGCCCCGTACTGCCCGGCCGTGCGGGGGTTCCGGAGCCGCCCTGGCCCGCTGTGCGCGAGGCCCTCGTCTGGGCCGCGGGCAAGAGCATGGAGCACCGGCTGCTCGACCAGGCCCGCGCGGCGCACGGCGACGAGGAACAGACCGACGCCCTCTACGGGGACGCCGACCGCTACCTCGCACGGCACCCCGCGGCCCGGCTCCACCCCGGCACCGTCCGCCAGGCGCTGGAAGCCGGGGGCGACCTGCCGCTGCGCGGCGACGGCAGCGGACGGCGTCTTGTCCACCTCTTCGCGGCGGCCGGCGGAGCGGACCGGGCCGACCCCCACCTCCTGGCCGACGCCCTGAGCACCCTGATGCCGCCCGTGGGAATTGACGCCGCCCAGTTCACCCGGTTCCTGGAACAGGCGGAGCATGACGGAACCCTCGCAGACCTCCTCGCCCCGCTGGCTCTGCCCGACCGGGACCGCATCGCCGCGGCGACCGAGGAGGAGACCGCCCGCGCCCGCCACACCGCCCACATCCTCGCCGGAGCCGGCGGCCTGTACTTCTTCCACGGGCTGCTCATGCCGGACACACCCGCCCTGGCGGACCTCCGGGAGACGGTCGACGGCCTCGGCCTCGGGACGCTCCTCCAGCTGATGCTCGGCATGGCGACCAGCCCGCAGGGCTTCGCCCGTCTCCTGCCCTCCTGCCTCCACCCCGGCATGGCCGCCCTGGCCGAGTACCTGATGGAGGTCCTCACCCGGCACGAGCACGGCATTCTGCACCGCCCCGGCCACCCAGGGGGCGCGCAGGCGTACATGGCGGAGTGGCTCAGCACCGTCAAGGCCCTCACACCCGGCGGAGCACCGGTGCCCGAAGGCTCCACCGCAACGGGATGAACCGGCACCGGGCCCCGGACGGGCCGGCGGGCAGTTCTACGCGGCGGCGGGCAGACGGCCCCGCCACGGCTCCAGCGCGTCGGCGGCCCGCCGCAGACCGCTGATCAGCTCGTCCAGCTCTCCCGGCGCGCGCACGGGGATGTAGTCGTGGGTCGGCTGGCCCTGCCCGTCGTTGAGCGAGATCTCGACCCGGTCGGCGCTGCGCCCGCGGTCCGGGGTGTGGAAGTCCTCGTCGGCCACGGTGACGACGGTCAGGGACAGCAGCTCGCCGCTGACCTGCGGGGGCATCGGGACGGTGACCGGCTCGGACACGTGGAAGATCGCCTCGTCGTCGGGGTTCTCGTGGTGCGCCGAGACGCACCACGCCGGACAGTTCCCCACTCCGGTGACAGATTTCTTCCACTGATCAGCGTTCATGTGAAGATGATGCCATCTGCACCTTTTGGATCTTCCGAGTAGCGGTCCGGGCACCGCGCGGCCTCCCGGGCGGGTGTGGCGCGTCCCGTGCGGGGCGCGGGGGCGCTATCCTCCCCGCAGGCAGATTCTGCTGCCGCCCGCCCGCACGACGGCCCGGACCCGCGTGCACACCAAGGGGCGTGAAGGGGGAGACCTCACAGCGGAGTTCACGCTGTCGACATCCTCGGCGTGCCGGTCCGGGCGCCACGCCGGGAAGAGCAACCCGATGTCCTCCAGGTCCGACCGCAGCGTCACGGCCCGCCGTGACGCGACCGGCGAGAACCACGCCCAGGCCCTGAACTCGATCCGCACCCACGGGCTCCGTGATGGTGTCGTACCGGACGCCGCCGATCCCGGGCAGCAGCGCCTCGAAGCTGGCCTGCTTCACACCCTGGCCCGGCCCCGGGGGCCCCTGCCCCCGCACGACGCCGCCGGCCTCCTCATCGCCGCGGGCCTTCACCCCCTCACCGCCACCCCCGGCCCCGGGGAGACGGCGGCGTGGGACGCGCTGCTCGCCGAAGTGGGCGAGGACGCCCCGGGGTGGAGCCGGGCCCTGCGCCGCCCGGCCCTGGCCCGGCGCCTGGAACCCGGACTCGACCGGGCCACGCCGCACCCGGACGCCCTCGACAGCCGGGCCCTGGCACCCCGCCCGCACGGCCCGGCCGCACCCGGGAACCCCGCGCCCCGGGTGATCCGGGTCGTCAGCGAGAAAGGTGGTTCGGGCTGCTCGTGGGTGAGCGTGCTGCTCGCGTACGGCCTGGTCCGCGCCGGACAGAAGGTGGCGCTGCTGACCGAGCCCCACCTGCACCCGGCGGCAGAAGCGGGAGCGGCGGGGGAGGTGTGGCACCCCGCGCCGGTCCCGCCGGGGGACGGACGGCTGCTGGTCGCCCCCCGGGGAGAGCACGGCCAGGACACCGGGCCCCGCCTGGTGGAGGCGGGCTCGCGCGCCGACATCGTGATCACCGACACGCCCCACGGGAACAGCCGGCCCGGCGCGGGGGAGACGGCTCCGGATCTGACCGTCCTCGTCCAGCGCGACCGCCCGGCCCTCTGGCGGCGCGAGGAGGTCACCGACCGGCGCCCCGCGCACATCCGCGCCTTCGCCTGGCTCGACGACCGCTTCCGCAGGTACCGGCCCGCCCCCGGCCCCGCCGGTGAAGCCGGCGCTCTTCTCGCCCTCCTCGACTACGCCTTCCTGAGCTACGCGCTCTTCCGGACGGACGATTCGGACGGTCCGGCCGGGGCGGACGGTGATCTGTGGGAGGAGCTCACCTGGGGCGGCCCCGGTGACGCGGAGGACGTCCTTCCCCCCGAGGGCACCGCGCCGCTGGAGCGGTGGCGGGCCGAGTTCCTCACCCTCCTCGACCCCGACGGCCCCCGCCACCACCCCGCCCTGTGGCAGCGGGTCCGGGGCGCCTGGCCCGCCCGCAGCCGGCGCCGCAACCTCCAGCGGCTGGGGACCGACGGCTCCGTCGACTTCGCCGGACTGGTCGCTGAACTCGACCGGTTCACCACCACCATGGACGCCGGAGCGGATCCCCGCTGGTCCGGACTGGGCCCCGAACGGCAGGCCGAGTGGCGCACCGCGCGGCTCACCCGCTGGCTCGACGAACGCTTCGACGCCCACCTCCGCCTCGACACGGCCCACCACCCCCGCACCCCCACCCAGGCCCTCCTCGCCGTCCTCGACGCCCGCTACATCCCCTACGCCGAAGCCCGCCTGGACGACCGGGACACCGGGCGCACGCTGCCGCCCGCGCCCGGGGACCCCGCCGCCGACCGGTGGTGGGACCCGGTACACGCCGCCGCCCCCTTCTCCGGGCCACAACCGGTGACCGACACCCCGGACGGGTGGCGGGACGTCTTCCTCGCCGCGGCCGACGCCGAAGGAACCCGGCGCCACGGCGGCCTGTGGCAGGAGGTCCGCGCGACGTGGCCGGACCACAACAAGGCCCGGGCGCACGACAGACTCGCGCCGTTCGAGGCGACCGCCGCCGAACGGGACCGGCTCCGGCTGGCATTCGTCCGGGCGGTCCGCGAGGCCGCCGGCCCGGCCTGGGAGACCGCGTACGGCCAGCACACCGACCGCTGGATCCGCGGCGAGCGCACCGAGGCGGAATCCCTGGAGCGCTTCAACGACCTCGTCGAACAGAACTGGCGAGCCGCGACCCCCCAGGAGGTCGCGGACGGGCTCCTGGACACCGTCCACCGGGCGCCGGAGGGCCCCTGGATGCTGGTGGCCAACCTCCACCGCCCCACAGCCCAGGGGGCCGACGCCCGCGAGGTCGCAGCCGCGCTCCACACTTGGGGCCCGCCGGGTTCGCCACCGTACGGTCCCGCGCACCACGCGCGGGATGGTTCGAACCGGCCGTCTGGAAGGACCCGGGCTTCCGCACGATCCAGCAGGACCTCGCGGACCGCGTCCAGGAGGTACTCAACACCCCGGTACGGACGCCCGCCCCGCGACCCAGCCGCTGACCACCGGCCCCGAGCACGCCGCCCCGTTCCGGCGGTCAGAGTCCGGGACCGTCCTCGTCATGGGTCCCCTCCGGAACCAACCCGGTCCGGTACACCGCCTGGTCCAGCAACTCCCCGGTGATCCGGACGCCGGTGAGGCGCTCAGCCAGGGCGAAGAACGCGGCCGTGCGGTCGGTGCCCGCCGGCTCGTCCCCGACGGGGTTGAGGCCGACGGCGGTGATCAGGGCAGTCAGGGCGTCCGGGGTGGCACCCTCCCGGTGAGCGGGGTGCTCGAAGCCGGTGCGCAGGGCCCTGTCCTCGTACCAGTGGAGGAACGTCATGGGTTTGCCGGCGTTGCCGGTGACGGACACGGCGCGCGTGCCGGCGGAGACCGCCTCCATGAACCGAGGGCTCAGCCCCAGGGCGTCCCCACCCAGCTCCAGAAGGAGGGTCCACTCCCCGCCCTCGCCCGGTACGGTGATGACCCCGGCGAGGGTGGAGTCCGGCCAGCCGTCGTACTCGTCCAGGAGATCGGCGTGCTCCGCGGCCAGCGCGCCGAACCCATTGAGGACGCCGTCCGGTTCGGCGCCCGCGTGCCGCAGCACATCCTCGGGGTCGGTCCCGCGGACCAGCACCAGGGAGTACCCGGCGCCCAGCGCGTAGCCGAAGGGTGCGGAGGGGGAGATCCAGCCGTAGTCGGCAGTAGCGGAGGTCATGGGCTTCATCGTGCCAGCCGGGCGGGCCGGATGATCCCGGGACCCCAGCGGGCGCGCGCCCGGTCCGCGACCTCCTCCAGCACACGCGCGCCCTCGGCGGCGCGGTCGAACGACAACTGCGCGGCCGCCTGCTCGGCCGGGATCAGCTGCCCGGCACGCAGATGGACGCCGCGCACCCGGGCGCGCTGGAGGCCGAGGGAGTCGTAGATCCCGTACGTGGTGCGGGCCAGCAAGGGGGCGTGCGCCGTTGGCTCCGCCAGGGTCCTGGCACGGGTGGTGGTGCTGCCGTCGGCGTACCGGACCGTCAGCTCCAAACGACCGGTGACCTGCTGCTCGGTGCGCAGCCTCCAGGCGGCCTGTTCCACCACCGTTCTCACGGCCTGCTGGTGGCGGGCGGGATCGAGTTCGTCGCGGGGGAAGCTGTACTCCTCCGCGACGGACCGGGCCGGGGCCGCCGCGGTGACCGGGCGGAGGTCGAGTCCCTGGGACCGCTCGTGGACCAGCCGGCCCTGCGCGCGGCCGAGGATGCGCTGGAGGGTGCCCAGCGGGGTGTCCGCGAGAGCTCCGATCGTGTGGAGCCCGTACCGGGAAAGCTCCCGTACGGCGACGGGACCCACTCCGGGCAGCGCGGCGACGGGCCGGGGGCGCAGTAAACCCTGCACGTCTACGGGGTCGAGGTGGACGATGCCGCCGGGCGGAGCCGCCGCGCACGCCATCGCCGAGAGGCTGCGGTTGGGCGCGGAGCCCACGGTCACCAGCGCCCCGAACAGAGCAGCGGCGCGCATCTGAACCAGGTGACCCAGCCCGACCGCGTCCCGCCCGAAGAACTGTCGCGCGCCGGTGACGTCGCAGTCGGCGTCGGTGGGCGGCAGGGCCTGAACCCGCGGGGTGATCCCGCCCAGCACCCCGAGCAGTTCCTCGTACCGCTCCACTCCGGCATCGTCGGCTCCGTGAAAATGCACACGCAGGACGTGCCGCCGCTCAGCCACTGCCGCTCGCCACCCCGGCCTGGGACGCCCCGCCGGCCCGGGCAAGAGCGCGCACGCGTGAGCGGCGGACGCTCACCGTGCCCGCGGGCACCGTTCGCCAGTAGGGGTGCCACTGAATCCGCGCCGACAGCTTCAGCAGCCGGCGGCGCAGCACGGTCCGGCCGTCCGGCGCCCCGGACACGAGCCGAGCGTAGGTGTCGTACCACGCGCGCTGAAGCAGGACGAGGTCACGGGGGATCAGAGTGTCCATGGGCACAGTCAAACACGTAATCGAACTTTCGTACGAATTGATGGAGGACTGCTCTCCGGGCCCTGGCAGGGTCCTGCGCGCATCGTCACGGGGTGAGCAGCTCCGCCCTCAGTAGGCGTTCGGCTGCTGAGTGGTCGGCTGCTCCGCAGGCCCTGCGCGGATACTGCCGACCGCTCGTTCTCCTCGCTCCGTCCGGGACGGCAACGGCCTGCTGCTCGGCGGGCACCCGGGGGGTCAGGCGTTTGGCCTTGAGCGGCAACCTCCGCCACTCCACCTCGTCGGTCCACCAGCCCCACATGATCCGGTCAATCATGTGCCGCACGGCCCGGGCCTCACGGGTCCCCGCCGTCCGGCACTGCCGGCTGGCCTCCTCGATCGACTTCCCCGTCGCTGTCCACCCGGTCGTCGGATTTCCCTCCACGAGTCCGGCCCGGGTGAAGGCCGCGAGGTGCCGGAGGACGGTACGCTTGCCGAATCCAGTCTTCTGGATCAGGCCACCCAGGGATAGAAGGCCCTGTGCGGTTTCCATGATCATCCAGGTGTGGGCACCGAAGTGACCGACCTCCCCGCCGTGGGCAAAGAAGTCGCTGGCGATGAGCTCGACAGCCCACTCTCCGTGATCACGGAGAGTCGTTCGGCTACCACCCACTCCTTCGTCGGGTCCCCCCCACACCCCCCTCCCCCCCCGCCCCCCGTTCAGACCTTGTGTCAGACCACTGTTTGAGGGTTCGTCAAGGGCTTTGGCCATGAGATCAGCGACGAGCTCGGGGGGGAGGGTGAAGCGCCGGTTCGCGTGCCGGGCATCGCGTTCGAGCTCCAGGAGGAGTCCCGCGTCGATGAGCCGGTTCATGGCGGCGTTGCAGGTCTCGTGGGAGAAACCGGTCGCATCAGCGGCTCGTCGGCAGCCCAGGGAGACCGTGAGGGTGGCGGCCGCAAGCATCTGAAGGCCCGTGAACCATGCGTTGGCGAGCATGGAGGGACGGCCGCGGGCGCTCCAGTAGGCGGGGCCGAAGGAGTTGATGTGCTCCCACCAGGCGCCGACGGCCTGGGTGACCTCGGGGGCGGGGTCGCCTGCTTCCGCGTGACCGAGAGGCCGGCGGGCTTCGACTTCGACCGCGAGCATCCACTGCCGGTCGAAAATGCGCCGCGACTCCACGGTGGAGCGCTTGGTTCGGTTGGTGGCGCCGGCTACGCGCGCGGTGGTGATGTAAGCCAGCCCCGGGTAGATCCCGGAGAGCGCCAGTTCCCAGCCCTGGCCGTTCGAGAGGTGACTGCGCACGATGCCCCGGATCGCCGCGAAGGCGCGGTCCGAGTGCTGCTGCTCGGGAGCCAGGGGCGTGGTGAGCGCCGCGTGCGCTCGCTCCCCGAACGCCCTGGGCTCGCCGGGAAGCTTGAGGTGCCCGTCGCCGTCCTGCTCGACGGCACGGACTCGGTGGTCACCGTGCCGCGTGACGCTGGGCGGGAGGTGAGCCCCGGCCCCCCGGGCGCTCGGAGCGGTTTTCCGGGGTGACCCATGATCATCCGCAGAGGGCCTTCTATCCCGCTTCTCTTCTTCCGCTTCCTCTGCCGGGAGGAAGGCGACTTCCTCTTCGAGCCAGCAGGTGAGGGTCTCGAACTGGGCGGGGGTGCCGCCGGCCGTGAGGCGGCTAATCGCCTCGTCGATCGTGGCGTTCTCCAGGGTGGAGTGGCCGCCGTCACGGTGCGGGGACCCCGGCGGACGCAGAGCGCCGTAGCCGGAGAGGTTCATGAGCGGAACATGGTCAAAGGTGGGGAAGACCCGTTTGGCGGCTGTGGCGTAGCGCCGGACCAGCTCTCCCGGGACTGTCGCGGGGATGGTGAACCAGAGGTGCCGTCCGAGGGACGGCCCGGACACGGCGATGACGTACGGGATGCCGATGGCGTCGAGGTACGCCCCGAGCATGTAGGCGTGGTTGGCGGCGAGCTCCGCAGGGTGGCGCTTGGCGTCGAAGTCGTTGCCGAACAGCTTCCACCACGGGTCCCGGTTCTTGCCCCTGGTGGAGGTGCCGTGAACCACGACAGGCCGGCCGGGCACATCGGCGAGCTCGCCGATACGGATCTCGTCCTTGTAGTGCTGCCCCCAGGTGCCCGTCTCTCTATCCCAGGGCAGAGCGCGCAGGTCGCGGCGGGGGGACAGAGCCTCCACGAAGCGGATCAAGGTGGCCCTGTGAGGGCATTCGTCTTGCGGGACGGGGCCGTTGACCCGCTCATCGGACACGCCGACGACAGGCAAGGGGGTGCCGTCCCCAGGGGTCGTTGCTACTATGACAACGTCCTCTCGGGTCGAGAGGCAGCAATGAGCCGACCCTCCGGCTGGTCCCCGGAAGGTGGTCTTACTGCAGCGTGGCTATTGGAAACGGGTCTCAGAAACGCCGTAGGAAGCAGATGAGATCCCGAAACTCGGTTTTGGGGAGGTAGCGGGGGGAGACAGCGCCAGTCACGGGAAGCCTCTGTTGGTCTAGGACAGGGGCATTTTCGTGTGTCCGGGCGCCTTCCCGCGGCTCTGGGTTACCCGGTCATCGGCAGCTCCCCTTGCCCGCCACCGGTCTCGGGGGCGGGCCAGCTCTTGGTGATCCTGCGGAGCTCGGCCTCCAGATGGGCCGGGGTCAGCGGCTCGCCGGGGGAGGTGGCTCGGAGGAGATCGAGGACCGTGTTGATGACCGTCGCGGCGGAGAGGTCCGGGTGGACCTTCTGGATGAGCCCGACGATGAGGTCCGCGTTGGCGGGGTCGAAGGCCATCGTGGTGCGCCACGGCGCGCCCGATCCCAGCTGGTACTCCACAGGACGGCCACGACGACGGCGCGCTATGGGGGTCCCGGATGTACTCATGGCGATCATCCTATGCATTCGGACTAGTGATGTGCATCAATTGACGGTGCGCGTGTCGGCGGATTCTCTCGCGATCTTCATGAAAGGCCAAACCCGGTGCGGCAGGGGCCGGGGTCGCGTAGTCTGCCACGTGACCGATGGGCAGGGGCGAGTGGGCCCGGCCACCGGGGAGGTGTGTCGTTCAGATGTCAGCGGACCTTCATCCGTCCGTCGAGCGGTTCTCGGCGGCGGTCGAGGACCTGATCATCGAACAGGCCGCGAAGAAGAAGCGGCGTGACAATCTCAGGTGGGTGGTCAAGGACCTCCAGGCCGCCGCTGAGCGCCGGGAGTTCCCGGACTGGGGCCGGGAGTCCCTCCACGAGCTGATGACCCCTCTGGGGTGGCTGGTGTACGAGGAGCTCGCCCGTGCGGGGCTGACGCGCTCACGCCATCGGGCGTCGGCCGGCGTCCACGTCCCCGCCAGCATGAGCAGCATGCGCACCAGGGCCACGGCGTGGAACGCGGTGGCGCAGCAGCTGGGGCTGGAGTTCCGGGTGAAGCTGCCGCCCAAGCCGACGGCCAAGCTCCCGGTGGCGGACCGCCAGCGGGCGGTGATGAGGCGTGAGCTGTCGAAGCCGGCGGGGTCGCCGATGCGGGAGGACGCCCGGATCCGGATGCTGGCCATGTACGGGGTGATCCTCGATACGCGCGCGCGGTCGGGGGAGCTGGTCAAGATGACCCTGAGTTCGCTGGGGGAGGACCTGGCCACCGTCTCGGTCGTCCGGCAGCCTCAAGGAGTCGGCGAGCCCCGTGTGCCGGTGGTCGAGACGATCCGGACGAGCGAGTTCACGCGGACTGCGCTCCGGCAGTGGCTGGAGGTCCGGGCGGAGAAGGTCAGGTCCGTCGAGGGTGCGAAGGACGCGCTGTGGGTGTCCTTGCGTGACAATCACACCGGTGTGTCCCGCGGACAGCTCTTCGTGCCGTCGGGGATGCCCTTGCAGATCCGGGGGCTGGAGCGGGCCTACAGCCGGGTGGTCGCGCGCCTCAACGACCAGATGCCGGGGAGGGAGGCGGGCTGGTCTCCGCTCCCGGGGACGGTCGAGCAGCTGCGCCGTTCGGTCCGGAAGATCGACGTGGTGTCGCTGAACCTGGCGGCGTAGCCCCCTGCGGGGTGGATCGTCAGGTCGTGCCGACAGCGTTGGCGGGAAGGTTCCCGGGAGTGATGCAAAAACGTCCGTTTTTGCTACCCCTGACTACTGCATCGGCGCGGGGCCGGGAGGCGGGGTAGAGAAAGCGGGGCCAGACGACACGGATCCGAGGACCCGTACCGCCTCGAAGGGTCGGCTTGGGCAAAATCGTCTGGCCCCTCACCACGAACCACCAGGCAGGGTTCCTCAAACCCGTAGAACGAGCGAGGTCACCCACAAGGAGTTTCGCAGGGGCAACTATAGCGGGCCGGGTGGTGTGCCGGAGCGGGCTCCGGCACACCACCGGTCAGGCCGCGGTCTCACGGAGATCGGTGAGGAAGGTGCGGAGCTGGGCGGCTCCGGCGGTATCGGGGGTGACCCCCGGGTTGCGGGCGGTGAACTGGCCAGACAACTGGTCGATGTCCCAACCGCGTTCGCCCGCTTCGGTGACGATGTGGAACCAGAGCATCTCGGGGTCGTCGTCATCGACGATCTCGGCGTCCACCGGGGCCTCGTCCGAGGACTCGGTGGACGGGTCCGTCACGTCGGGGCGCACCGGCACCCCGGCGGCGGCCTCGGCGGCGCGCTTGCGCTGGCCGATGGCGATGAGCTGGGCCTTGAGCTGGTCGGTCATGTCTCCGGCGGCCTCGGCCTGTCGGTAGATGCCGACCGCCTCGTCGGCGGTCTTCGCGCTGCGGGCCTCTGCGGCGTAGTCCCGGGGCGCGCGCTCCAGTGCGAGTGCGGCCGGTGGGACGGGGCTGAGCACGGAGCCGGGGATGGTCCCGGTGAGGGCCTGGCGAACGGTGGCCCGGATGTCCACGACGACGACGGGAAACTTCTTGGTCTTGCCCTCGGCGAGGCGCTGGCGCTGTTCGATGCGCATGGAGACGGGGATGACGCCCTGGCCGCCGGTGCCGGCGGCGACCATGTCGATGACCCCTGGCCACTCGTTCGCGGCGTAGAAGCTGTGCGTGTCCGCCCGCCACAGGCCGATGCCGGGGAGGTCGGGCAGGATCACCTTGATCCTGCTGGTGGCCCGGCAGACCTGCTGGGGTCCGAGGAGGTACCAGTTCTCTCCGTGCTCGTCGAGGCAGACGCAGGGCCTCTTCTTCAGTTTCTCGGTGATGCCGTCACACCTGCGGGCGCATCCGCCGCCGGTCCACATCTCGTTGTACTGGCTGAGGGGGTCGCCGGGCGGGAGGAGGGCTTCGATGCTGTTGGACTCGGTGATGACCCGCCACTGTGCCTCGCCGTTGCCCTGGGGCGTCCAGCGCTCGACGGTGCCTCCCCACAGCGTGGCGGCGGCTTCGACGCGGGTGCGGTCGTGGCTGGAGACGATCCAGTTCGCGGACCGTACGGGGCGGTTGCGGCCGTTGCTGCCGGGCTGGGTCAAGCCGGTGCGGAGCCGTCCGAGTTCGGCGGCCTGTCGCTGGAGGTTGAGGAGTCGTCCGGTCATCAGGCTGCCTTTCGCAAGGTCGTGGGGTCGGGGTCGGTGGGTGGGGTGAGCGGGGCGAACTTGGTCCGTTCGGTTCGCTGGAGGTGCTTGGCCACGGTGAGGGCCGAGCGGAAGGCGGCGAACGAGGTGCGGGAGGCGTGCATCGGGATGAGGTTGACCCGGCGGCGGCGGAGGTTGAGGATCGCGGCTCCGGCGACCTTGGGCATCGGGATGTCGCTCCCGTCGGGGGTCCAGATGACCGGTGCGTACCGGTAGGCCGCGAGCTGCATGTCGTACTCGGGCCAGACGTTGGTGGACGCCTGCGTCTCGCTGGTCTTGATGTCGATGAGCCAGAGCTGGCGCCGTCGGCGGCGGCTGGGTCCCGTGGGCAGGTGCAGGAGGAGATCCATGGTTCCGGCGTAGCCGAGCTGTCTGTTGGCCACCGTGGCCTCGGCGGCTTCGAGGTCTCGGTCGGGGTCGATGGACCACATGTCGAGGAATTGCAGGAACTGGTTGAAGTAGGGGAGGACTTCGGGGTCCTCCTCGTCGGGTACGGGGGTGCGGAGCAGGTGGGCTTCGGCACGGTCGTGGACGCGGGTTCCCCGGTCCGCGGCGGCTTCGCGTGCGTACTCGGGCTGCCGTTTGAGCTCTTTGAGGATGGCGTCGGGGTCGGTGCGGGAGTGGGCGACCACCCGGGGCAGGTGGCGCATGACGTAGGTGGCGACCACCTTGGACGCCCAGGGGATGAGGATCGGCTTGGCGACCGAGTAGTCGAGCACGTTGGTCACCGAGATCAGGTCGGGGCCGCCCTGGGGGTCTTCGTAGTACCGGCCCCGGTCGGTGGTCTTGGCCTGCTGGGGGCTGGTCATGAAGCGGCGCCCTGGCGGGTCGGCGTGGCGTGAAGGCCGCCGCCGGGCGGGGGTGGGAGGTTCACTGGTTCGTCCTCGCGGGGTGGGGTCGTGGGGTCGGGACCAGGGTTTGCCCTCCCTGATCCGACAATTATTATTCTACTTTCTTTGGGGGTGGTCGGTCAACCCGCGCCCCCGGGTCCCGCACCGGGGGCGGGCCGGGCGACGTGCACGGCGGCCGCGGTCGCGATGGCCAGCACCGCGGAGGTGGCCCCGGGGTCGTCCTCGTACCCGGCGAGTGCCGCCCGGAGGGCGGGAAGAGGTTGCTGCGGCGGCACGGCACCGGCGCCGGCCCGCCACGCCGCGGTCACGGAGTCCCGCACCCGGCGGAGGACGACGGCCTGGCGCTCGGCCTCCTCGATGTCCGCGGCCGCCGCCGGGGGGCGGCCGAAGAGCCGGTTGGCCCCCGAGGCGGCCTTGAGGACGGCGAGGGCGTCGGCGCGGTACGGGAAGAGGCGGTCCACGTCGGGGAGTCCGGCGGGGGTGCGGAACCGGCTGGGACACGCACGCAGAGTCGAGGCGAGCAGGACCGCCGCGAGGTCGAGCATCGCGTGCGGATGGTGTCGGTGGAGGTCGAGCAGGGGGCCGAGGACTTCCGGGGTCACCAGTCTCCGGCGGGCGGCGGCCGTGTACCGGTCGGCGGTCTCGGCGAGGTGGAGCCAGTAGGCGGGGGAGTCGTGGGCGGGGATGGGCATGGCGCTCTCCGGGGTGGGCGGGGGATGTTCGGTGGCCGTCACGCCGCGTGGAGGGCGGCGATGACGGGAGCGCCGCCGGTGACGGCGGCGAAGAGGTCGTCGAAGCAGTCGCGGGCCTTGGCCTGGGTCAGCGCGGGGCCGGCGGCGAGGAAGTGCTCGGCGGTGGGATAGAGGGAGGGGTGCCGGCTCAGCAGGTGGGCCCGGGTGATGCCGTGCCGGTCGGTGGCGGGCGTGCACCCGTACCGCGCGGAGAGATGGTCGAGGTGGGCGATCATGTCCCGTCGGCGGCCCGTGGCCAGGGGGGCGACGCTGCGGTACGCCTGGCCCTTGCGGGTGGGGTCGCCGTCCCGGGCGCGGAAGACGCGGCGGACTTCGTAGACGCTCCAGGGTGATTGCCTGACCTGGTCGTGGTGGCGGTCGAGGATGTCGTGGAGACCCGCTTCCTCCACGACGTCGCGGGCGGCCCGGCTGCCGAAGAGGGCGGCGTTGCCGTTCATCACGAGGGCGTTGTGCTCGATGAGCAGCGCCCGGAGTGCGGCTTCGGGCTCGGCGCGCCACCGGGCGAGCAGGGCGGCCCGGCCGCCGACGGACCCCTGGAAGGGGCAGAAGAAGCACGCGCTCCGCGAGATCTCGCGGCCCAGCGCGGTGCGCAGGTAGTCCGCCGCCGTGCGCCGTGTCCAGTTCCACCGCAGCAGGGGGAAGTCGGGGATGCGGTTCCCCTTGGTGTGGTCGAGGTCGCGTTCGGCGCGTCTGGTCTCGTCGGCGTTGTAGCCGATGCAGTGGGTGAAGGGGGCGTCGGCGACGTTGTCGGCGAGCCAGGAGTCGAGGGCGTGGTGCTTGATCCAGTCGCTGCACGAACGGTTGGTGGAGCTGACCTGCGGCACCGTTCCGACGCTGAGCATCCGCTCGCCGAGGGTGACGGGGACGTCGGTGACGAGCCGGGTGGGGGTGCGGGTGTCGGACAGGGTGACGTAGCCGTCCCTGCTCGTCTGGCCGGCGCGGGCGACCTGGACGGTGCGGACGCGGTGCTCGGCCAGGAGCGGGAAGAGCGCTTCCTCCATGGCGTCCTTGGTCGCCCGGTACTCCTCGCCGACGCTGGCGATGAGGACGGTGAGCTGGCCGAGGTGGAATCCCCGGGTGTGCGGTTCGAGGAGCCAGCGGGTGGCGATTGCCGAACTGTCGACTCCCATACCGAGGTTGAGGACGACCGGCCGGTCCGGCGGTATCGGGACTGCGGGGGTGGACATGGTGCTCTCCTGGGTGGGCGTGGCGGGTCGGGCCCGGGTTTGCCCTCCCTGACTCGACATTCATTATTCTACCTCACGTCGTGAGGTTGGACAACCGGCCCGTCCGTCGCCGGGTGCCGGGCCGCAGGACCGGCCCGGCACCCGGCGAGGCGATGTCAGCGCCTGGACGACCAGCGGGCGTCCTGCGCCGACGAACGGATCCGGCTGAGCCGTGACTTCATCTCGCCGATGCCCCGGGACCCTTCCAAGGCTGCTTCGAGGTCGGCCCAGGCGGCGCGCATCAGGGCGGTGTAGCGCTTCCCGGCCAGGACCGTCACCCGGGCGTCGGAGACGGCCCGGGCCTGGACCTGGGCGCGGATGTCGTCCGCGGTGACCGATCCGGGATCGCCCAGCTTGACGTCGTACGGCTGGATCTCGGTGTCGAGATCCAGCAAACCGTGAAGGCCCGAAGCGACGTAGATTCTCCCTCCGGTGGTGATCAGCTCCTCGGCGGTCTGCCGGCACAGCCAGTGGAAGTCGCCGGTGTACATGACCCCGGCCCGGGCGGGATGGTCGAGCTTGCCCTTTCCGCACCCGATGATGACGATCCGGTAGGTGCCCGCGCCCTCGGCCCGGGCGCGCTTCCAACCCGCCGGGGTGAGGTAGCCGCCGTGGGCGTCGAGAGCCTCCCGGGTCGGCTCCTGGCCCTCCTGCCGGTTCAGCGGGTCGAGGCCGACGTGGCCGAGTTCGGCCAGCCTCACCGCCACGCGCAGGTTGACCGTCTTCGGCAGGCGGCCCCGCGGGTCCAGCGCGCCGGAGAGGAGGGCTTTGCGCTGCGGCCCGGTGAGCCGGGGCACCGCCGTGGCCGGCTGGCCGGGGGCGGCCCCGTTCACCAGCGTGGTGCGCAGGGCTCGTCCGGCCGCGGTGAGTGTCCGGGTGCCGTCGGGGTTGCGCACGACGAGCTTCGCGGCCACGAGCCGGTCGAGGGCCGCTCCGTGGCCGTCGACCCGGCCGTCGGCGCTGGAGAGGATGATCTTCTTGCCGGTGGGGCTGAGGTTGTGGTGGGCCATGGGGGTTCCTTGGTCGGTGGTGGTCATGCGCGGGGCCGGGGGAGGGTGGTGGGCGCGAGCCGGACGCGGCTGCGGCCGGGCCCGATCGAGCGGGCGTAGCGGTGGCAGCCGCCGTGGTGGAGGGTGGTGGCGCCGATCTGGTCGAGCGCCCGGGGCAGCCAGGCCGCGCCGGCCTCGTCCGGTCGGCGCGGTTCGGCCCCGAGGGCGGCCAGGCGACGCTCCGCCGCCGCTCGGCCGCCTTCGCCCCGCCGTATCTTGGAGGCGGTCCGGTCGTTGAGCACCGTGCCGTCGGGCAGGACCGTGAGGCGTCGCGGGCGCGTGCGTCCGAGGTAGTCGAAGCCCTGTCCGTGGCCGTAGACGTGTCCGATGTGCCCCGGGGAGACGAGAAGGGGGCCCGAGGCGGTGTGCCGCACCCGTGCGACGGGGTCGGCGTGTGCGACGATGCCCTCGATACCCTGTCCGGCCGCGTGGGCCAGCGCCCTGGAGCAGGCCCAGGACTCCCCGTTCGACTCGACGGAGTCCAGCAGGACCATGCGGTTGAGTTCGAGGCTCTGCCGCACGGGGACCAGGTCGGGGAAGACGCCGCTGAGGACCGCGGGGTTCATGGGCACGCCGAGGGCTATCACCCCGACCAGGCGGCCGCCGTCCGGATCGCCGGGCCGCGGGCTCTGGTCGACACGCTGGAGACCGTAGGCGAAACGGACCACCGGCCAGCTGGCCGTGTAGTGGTGCTCGACGGTGAATCGTTTCGCCGGGGCCTCGGGGATGAGCCGCAGCCGGTGCAGAGCCGGATCGAAGCCCCCGTCCCGCGTCCGCCTCCAGGTCGGAATCCGGCGCTCCCAGCGCTGGCACCACCCGTCGTACCCGGGCTGCAGCAGGGAGAGCTGCTCCGGCCCGCTCATGCCGCCCGCTCCACCAAGGGGACCGCACGGGGCTCCGCCCGGAGCCGGCGGCGGTGCTCGGCGAGGGTCAGCGGACGGGAGACCCCCTGACGGCGTTCGCGCAGGATCGCGACGTCCTTGCCGAGGTACGCCCGCATCTCCTCCTCCTGGCGCTCGGCCTCGGCGTACCGGCCGGGCTCGTGTTCGAGGAGTTTCGCCCAGTGCTTCTGGCCCGCCCTCACGCACATCCCCGCGCAGTTGTTGTGCTCGGCCCAGGTGTAGAGGCGGGGCGGTTCGATGCCGATGTCGCGGACCCACTGGAGCATCTCGGCCTTGGTCAGGAAGGGTTCGCGGCACATCGGGAACCGCACCCGCCAGGGCGCCCAGCCGCGCACCGTTCCCGGGATGCGGCGGGTCTCGGTGGCGTCGAACCCCACGTAGAGGGTGGCTTCCGCGGGGTCGGCGTTGGCCTCCACCCACCGCCGGCACGGCCGCTGCTTGAGGTGCAGCGAGCAGGGGGCGAGCCTGCTGTTGCCGAGGAAGCGCACGTCCCGGAAGACCTCCCAGGGGGTACGGCCGTCGGCCACCCGTACGGGCTCGACACCGAGGTGGTGCGCCGTCTCCTCGACGAACCTCCACAGATCCGCGTCTTCCGCGTTGCTGTCGGCTATCAGGAGCACCAGCCCGTCGGTGCCGTGCTCCTCGGCGACCCGCATGGCGGCCGCCCAGGACCCTATGCCGCCCGAGAACTGGACGATGTGCCGGGCCCCCGCAGCAGGACGGCCGAGCGCGGGCGAGGGCGCCCCGCCGGTGCGGGCCGGTCTGAGGGTGTTGCTCATGGGATGGCTCCTCATCTGCGCAAAAACGCGCGTTTTAGTGCTAGAGAGTGGAGGCGGGGAGGCAGAGCGCGGCGGGGGTCGGCCGGAAGCCGGTGTCGCGTTCGACCAGCTGCGGGCCCTCTTGCGCACCGTCGCGTGCGCGCCGGCCCGCCGGGAAGACCACCGACTCCAGGTCGCCGAGGATGAAGTGGCCCCATTCGCCGTACGGGCCCCCGGCTCGCTGCCAGCCGAACGCCCGCCCGCTGGCGGGGTCGAGCTCGGCGACGAACCAGTCGTACTGCTCCCGGGGGGTGGCGTAGTGGATGTGGAGGGTCCGGGCGGGGTCGGGGACGTCGGAGGTCGCGCCGAGAGGGGGGATGCGGGCGAGGTCCTCGAAGGACGGATAGAAGTCGTACCCGCGGATCTCACGGTGAAGGTCGGGGAGGACTCCCCAGATGCCGGCGGGGAGGATGACTCGTCCTTCGACGATGCGGACGGGGTGTTCCATGGGCTGGGGCTCCTGCGGGACGGTGGGGTTGGGGGTTCACGGTTGCCTCGCTCGGTCGTGGTGGTGACGGGCTGGTCCCGTCGGGCTCCGGGCCCGGGCGGCGGAGGGATCCGTGCCGCCCGGGAGCGATGCCCTGAAGGGGACCGGGGTCGCGGTTACGCCGCGGGGGCGAGGGCGAGGTGGCGGACGGGCTGAGGTCCGGCCGTGGTGAGGCCGGGCAGCTGCTCGATGGCGGGCAGTTCGGCCCACAGAGTGGTGCCGAGCCGGTAGGCGCCGGTCCACAGGCGGAGCTGGTCCTGGAAGGCCGGGCGGTCGCCGGTGGTGATGCTGAGGGGGCCGACCTGGACCCGGACTTCGCCCGCCCCGCTGAGGCTGACGGCAGGGGGCCGGGTGTCCACCTGGGGGCCGGGGACGGGGCCGTGGAACTGGACCTGGACGGAGGTCTCCGACTCGGTGGGCGGGGGCGCGCTGTGGGCGGCGATACCGGGAGCGAACGTGTCGTGGGCCAGCTTCTCGGCGTCGAGCCAGCCGGTGAGGGCGGCGTAGAGGGCCTGGGGGTGCTTGATGCGGACGCGGGCGGAGGGCATGGTGATGAGCAGGGAGTGCGCCATCTGCACGGCGTGGCCGGTGTGGCTGCCGACGAGGTAGATGGCGGTGGTCGTCCGGTGCCCGGAGGCGTGCGGTACGGGGGTTCGAGCCATAACGGCCGCTCCTTCGGAGGGGTTCATGGTGGCCGACCGAGGTTTGCCCTCCCCGGTGCGACATTTACTAATCTACCTGCTGTTCAGGGGGTGGGCAACCCGGGAGGGCGTCATCGCGCCCTCCCGGGTTGCTTCCTCGTCAGGCCGCCAGGGCCACGCTCTCGTCCGCCCCGGGCTCGCCCGGCTCCCGGGCTGCCTCCGTCTCCCCGGCTTCGGGGCCTTCGTCCCGGACGACGGTGCCGTCCGGCTCGGAGTCCGTGGTGATGTCCTCCGGCTCGTCCTCGGAGATCGTCCCCTCGGGCTGGGCCTCGCCTTCGTGCTCGTCCTCCTCGTACTCGTCTTCGTACTCGTCCTCCTCGTCGTCCCCGGGGGCCTCACGGAGGGCGGCGATCAGGGTCTCCTCGGGCTCGCTGAGGGTGTACCCGTAGCCGGTGATGAGTTCCAGCCAGGCGATGGCGAAGTCCTCATCGAACCCGTACGTGCGGTGCGGGGAGGCCGTGCGGGCCATGTTGTCCTCGGCGTGGACGGCGAGCTGTGCGAAGTGGATGAGCGGGAGCTTGTGGTCGGGCGTGCGGTCGATCCGCCGACGCATCGCCTCTGCGGGCGGCACGTCCTTCGCCCGGGTCGCCCCCAGCAGGGCGAAGACCTCGTCCATGCCGCCCGCTCCGAGGCTGCGGGTGAAGCCGTAGGCGAAGAGGTGGGCCAGGGTGGCCTTGTGGAGGCCCTTGGGGGTCTTCCCGGAGCGGGCGAGGGTGCTGATGAAGTCGCGGCGGACGGCGGCGGCCGTCGTCAGGGCCTCCGCCCGCTTCTCCCGCTCCCGCTTCTCCCGCTCCTGCTGGGCCCGCTCCTCGTCGCTGAGGTGCTGGTAGTGGCCGGTGACCGTGTGACCGTAGTACTTGGGGTCCCGGCAGACGTAGGTGACGGTTCCCTCCTGGCTGACCCAGGCGGCGTGCCCGGCACACCGGGCGTGGGTCTCGGCGGTGTACCCGGTGCCTGCGTCGTCCTTGATGCTGTGCACCTCCTTCGGGACCCCGTCCCACTGCGGCTGCGGGATGACGGTGATCCCGACGAGGACGAGGCTGGCCTTGGCCTTCGCCTTCTGGGCCCGGTTCTTCCGCTTGAGACGCTCGGACATCAGCGCGTACGGCAGGTTCCCGCCACTCCTGATCACACCGAGGAGCCGGTCGTAGACCTTCGGCTCGGATTCGAACTCCGCGATCGCCACGGCCTGCTCCAGGTCGAGCTGGCCGGTGTCGGCCGCGTCCCGGGCCGTCTTGGGCATCTTGTGGAGGCGGAGGGTGGCGGCGACCTTCTCCTTGTCCTGGGAGACCTGGCGGGCGATCTCGTCCACGTCCAGCCCTTCGAGGGCGAGCTGGTCGTACGCGGCGGCGATCTCGCTGGGCTTCATGTCCGAGCGGTGGATGTTCTCGGTGAGCTGGTCGATGATCTTCGCGGCGCTGCTGCTGATGTCGGTGCGCACGATGGCGGGGATCAGGGCCCGGCCAGCCTCGATGGCCGCCGCCCGGCGGTGGAAGCCGAACACCAGGGCGTACGTGCCGTCGTCCTCGGCCATCACCGTGACGGGCTCCAGGACACCGCGCTCGCGGACCGAGGCGACGAAGTCGGAATCGAGGTCCACCGCCCGGATGTTGCGGACGGCGTGGATCTCGGAGGGGTTCAGCCAGACCAGTTCCATGGCCGGGTCGCTGGAGGGGGCGAGGGTCTGGATGCTGGAGGTCTCGGTGGTCACGGTCTTCTCCTCGTTGGTTGCGTGGTGGCCGGTCCGGGGCTTGCCCTCCCCGTTCCGACATGTATTATTCTAGCCTCATGGGAGGCGGGGTGTCAACCGGCACCCGGGGGGGGGAGGGCGGATCCTCCCCCCGGGCCGGTCTACGTCACCCGCCGCCCAGCCGGGCGGCGCGGGGGGCGAGCAGCGCGCCGAAGTCGGCGATCCGCCCGTCGATGACGTCCATCTCCGCGAGGGCCCGCTCGGCACGGTGACGGGCGGCGGCCCGCTGGAGCTCCAGGTCGCGGATGCGCGCCGGGGCCTGGGCTGCGGCGCGAGCCCAGATCACGGCCGAGCGATCCGGCCGGGCCGCGTGGTGGCGGGCTATGGCGGCCACGAGCTGCGCCGCGTTCAGGTTGACCGTGTCGGTGACGGTGGCGGCGGCGAACGCGTCGCGCTCGGCCTTGAGCGGCCGGAGGCGGTTGGGGCGCTCCATCCAGACATGCCATCCGAATCGGCCGTCGGGCCTGCGGGCGATGAACCGCTCCATCTCGCTGACGCGGACGCGGGCGCGGCCCGAGATGGCGATCGACCCGATGACCGGCTGGGCGGTCCACCCGTGATCGGCCTCCGGGAAGGAGCCCGCGCGGGCGGGGCGGCCGTAGACGACGTCGATGCGGTCCGCGTCCCGCTCGTCGGGGAGAAGGGTGAAGGAGCCGGCCCGGTCGACGCCGTACGCGACGACCCCGTGATCCCAGTCGGTGGCGATCTCCGCGCGGTAGGTCTTCCCCGACGGGGAGGTCAGAGTGGTCACGGTCTTCTCCTCGGTTGGCTTCGTGGTGGCCGGTCCGGGGCTTGCCCTCCCCTTCTCGACATATATTATTCTACCATCTGTGATGGGTGTGTCAACCTTCCGGGCCCGCGAGCACCCTGCCTGCTCAGCTGCGTCAAGCCCGCCCCGGAGCAGGGCGGTTCACCCCCGGTACGGGTTGGTCGGGTGCGGCGGGGTGTCCCCCCCGGGCCTGTGCCCGCGGACCGTTTCTTTCCCGCCTTCCCTGCGCTTGTAGATGTCGGGGGACGGGGGACGGAGTGCAGGGGAGGCAGGGAGTACCGCAGCCGGTAGAGCGACGAAGGAGCGGGCCGGCGAGGACACGCACCGAACGACCTTGCACGCAGCCCCCCGACCCCCAAAATCGAAAAGCAGGGAAGGCGA
>NZ_JBEPCY010000014.1:0-197398 GCF_040299965.1 Streptomyces sp. NPDC000594
CGTACGGAGCGACCGACCATCGCTCCGTACGGGCCCGCGCGGCGTTCCGGGACCTCCCGGGTGCCCTGACCCGTACGGGTGGCACGGCTCAGCGCTCCGTACCGCGCCCACCCGCCCGTGAGGGGCGTCTGAGGGCGTCCGGGAGCCCCCGGGACCTTTCCCCTACCGGGGAGGGGGTTCAGGCCGTCAGCGCGGCGGCCAGCGCCTTGGGGTCGCGCGTGGAGAGATAGAGATACGGCGTCGGGTCGTCGGGGTCGGTGACCCGGACCCGCAGCGCCGTCGGGACATAGCTGCGCAGCAGCATGAAGGCGCGCGGGTCGGCCTTGTACGAGCGCCAGGCGCGGGCCTCCTCCGGGTCCAGCACATCGGCCTCGCCCAGCGCCGTCAGCGGGATCCGGGCGTCCCCCGCGACCAGCGAGTCCGCCACCACCCGGATCCGGGCCGAGCCATAGGAGCTGATCATGACCGCGGTGAGGGCGGCGGCGATCACCAGGCCGCCCAGCATCGCCAGGGTGCCGATGGGGGTGGCGACCAGGGCCCCGGAGAAGCCCGCCAGGACGGGCAGCGCCCACCAGAGACGGGGGACGGTCAGTCGTTCGTCGTAGCGCGGGGCGGAAGGCTGCTGCATGGGCCCAAGCTTGGCACGGCCCGCCGCGGGGCCCGGGCGGCGGGTCCACCGGCCCTCCCGCCGGAGCCGGCCCGGACCGGGCACCGGCCCGCCCGGGATCCGGCCCGCCCGGGATCCGGCCCGCCCGGGATCCGGGCCGGGCGCCCGGCCCGGGGTCTCCCCGCGCGGTGTCCGGCTCACGTGGTCCGGCCGGGGCGACCGCGGGTAAGGTCTGCGGCTGTGAGCACTGAGAACCACCGGGAGGCGGAGTCCGCGCCCCCGTCCCTGACCCCGCCGCCGAACGCCATACCGCCGGTACGGCACCCCGCCGCCCCGGCCCCCGGTGAGCTGCTCGGTTCCCACTACGACCACTGTTTCGGCTGCGGTCAGGGCCAGCCCCACGGCCTGCACCTCGCGGCGCGCGCCGGGGACGGGGTGCGGATCACCGCCGAGTTCACCGTGCAGAGCGCCCACCAGGGCGCCCCGGGCCTGGCCCACGGCGGAGTGCTGGCCACCGCCCTCGACGAGACGCTGGGCTCGCTGAACTGGCTGCTGCGGGTGATCGCGGTGACCGGCCGGCTGGAGACCGACTTCGTCCGTCCCGTGCCCGTGGGCACCGTGCTCTTCCTCCAGGCCGAGGTCACCGCGGTGGCCGGGCGCAAGATCTACTCCCGTGCGGTGGGCCGGATCGGGGGCCCCGACGGCCCGGTGGCCGTCCGCGCCCAGGCCCTGTTCATCGAGGTCAAGGTCGACCACTTCACGGAGAACGGCCGCCCCGAGGAGATCCGGGCCGTGATGTCCGACCCCGACCAGATCCGGCGCGTCCGCGCCTTCGAGGTGAATCCCTGATGTCCCCGACGCAGAGCCCCGGCCCCGTCGACGTACTGATCCGCCGGGTGGACCCCGAGGTGCCGCTCCCCTCGTACGCGCACCCGGGCGACGCGGGCGCCGACCTGGTCACCTGCGAGGCCGCGGAGCTGGCCCCGGGCGAGCGGGCGGTGCTGCCCACCGGGGTCTCGATCGCGCTGCCCGACGGGTACGCCGCCTTCGTGCATCCGCGCTCCGGGCTCGCCGCCCGCTGCGGCGTCGCCCTCGTCAATGCCCCAGGGACGATTGATGCCGGGTACCGTGGGGAGATCAAGGTGATCGTGGTCAATCTCGACCCGCGCGAGACGGTGCGGTTCGAGCGTTTCGACCGCATTGCGCAACTGGTCGTCCAGCAGGTCGAGAAGGTGCGCTTCCACGAGGTGGCGGAGCTTCCCGGCTCGGCGCGGGCCGCGGGGGGCCTCGGGTCCACCGGCGGTCACGCCGCTGTGGGCGGATCGGCCGCGGTGGACGGCTCAACGGGTGGGAATCGATACGCTTCCGTCGTATCCGACCGGGAAGGACAGTGACGTGTTCGGACGTCGCAAGAAGAGTGGTTCCGCGCAGGACGCGGACGCAGCGGGCGAGGCCGAGCAGGTCGTCGACGAGCGCGACAGCGGGACCGCCGAGGCGGACCCCGCGGGCTCCGCGGATGAGGGGTCGCAGCGGCTGAATCTGCCGCCGGCGCCGCGGCCGGACGGCCCCTGGGACATCACCGAGGTCGGCAGCCCCGGCGAGGGCCGGGTCGACCTCGGCGGCCTCTTCGTGCCCGGGGTCGAGGGCATGGAGCTGCGGGTCGAGGTCGCCGGTGACGCGATCGTGGCGGCCACGGTCGTACTCCAGGACAGCGCCGTCCAGCTCCAGGCGTTCGCGGCCCCCAAGCACGAGGGCATCTGGGGCGAGGTGCGCGAGGAGATCGCCTCCGGCATCACCCAGCAGGGCGGGATCATCGACGAGGTCGAGGGCCCGCTGGGCTGGGAGCTGCGGGCGCAGGTGCCCGTACAGCTGCCGGACGGCACCGGCGGGGTACAGCTGGTGCGCTTTGTCGGCGTCGACGGGCCCCGCTGGTTCCTGCGCGGAGTGATCTCCGGGCAGGGCGCGGTGCAGCCCCAGGCCGCCGGACTGCTGGAGCAGATCTTCCGGGACACCGTCGTGGTGCGCGGCGATGGTCCGATGGCCCCGCGCGACCCGATCGTCCTCAAGCTGCCCGAGGACGCGCAGATGGTGCCCGAGGGTGTCCAGCAGGACGAGCAGGAGGAGGGCTCCCGCTTCTCCGGCGGCATGACCCGGCTCCAGCGCGGCCCGGAGATCACCGAGATCCGCTAGCACGTACGGCCTGGTGGGCCGCATCCCCGCACCGGAGTGTTCCGGGGGGGGTGCGGCCCACCGCCTTTTCCCCGTACTGTGCCGAGAACCCCTGATCATGGACGACAGCCGTGGTCAGCGGGGCGAACAGGAACGGACGTACGAGGGGGAGTCATGGCGGAGACGGTGGACACCAGCGGCGGGACGGCGCTTCTGGACGGCCCGGGGGCGGGCCCCATGGTGCGGGTGGAGGATCTGCACCGCTCCTACGGCACGGGGGCCGCGGCCGTGCACGCCCTGCGCGGGGTCTCCTTCGAGGTACCCCGCGGTGAGCTGGTCGCCCTCAAGGGCCGCTCCGGCTCCGGCAAGACCACGCTGCTGAATCTGGTCGGCGGGCTGGACGCCGCCGACCGGGGCCGGATCACCGTGGACGGTGTCGAGCTGGGCTCCCTCGCCGAGAACGGTCTGCTGGAGCTGCGCCGCGACCGGATCGGCTTTGTCTTCCAGTCCTTCGGGCTGATCCCGGTCCTCAGCGCCGCCGAGAACGTCGGGGTGCCGCTGCGGCTGCGCCGGACCCCCGCCCGGGAGCGGGAGGAGCGGGTCCGGCTGCTGCTCTCCCTGGTCGGGCTCGCGGACCAGGCCGATCAGCGGCCCGGGGAGCTGTCCGGCGGACAGCAGCAGCGGGTCGCCATCGCCCGCGCCCTGGCCAACCGGCCCGCGCTGCTGATCGCCGACGAGCCGACCGGGCAGCTGGACGCCGAGACCGGTCTCGCGGTGATGGAGCTGCTGCGGGCGGTGGTGCGCACCGAGTCGGTCACGGCGCTGGTCGCCACCCACGACCCCCAGCTGCTGGGGCTGGCCGACCGGGTGCTGGAGCTGAACGACGGCGATCTCGTCACCCACTGACGCCCACCGCCGCGCCCGGCTGATCACCGCCGCCGCCCCGGGGCCCGGGCAGCCGGGCCCCTGAACAGCCGGGATCCCCCGACACCCCCGGGCCGCCGGACATCAGAATCGCGTCAAAGAGGGGCCCCACTCCCCCACCCCGGCCCGAAATGACCGATTCCGGGGCCGTAAGGTCGTCGCAGCGCGACAGAGCGGCCGGTGCACCAGCCGGCCGGAGCACCTTCCGCGGTATCGGAAAGACCCGGTGCGTGTGCGGCGGTATCGGAAAGACAATGGGGCCATGGCACGCGGCAAGCTGAGGATCTACCTGGGCGCGGCACCGGGTGTGGGCAAGACGTACTCGATGCTCTCCGAGGCGCACCGCCGGGTGGAGCGCGGGACCGACTGCGTGGTGGCCTTCGTGGAGCACCACGACCGCCCGCGCACCGAGGTGATGCTCCACGGGCTGGAGCAGATCCACCGCCGGGAGCTGGAGTACCGGGGCTCCGTCTTCACCGAGATGGATGTCGACGCGGTGCTGGAGCGCCGCCCGGCCGTCGCCCTCGTCGACGAGCTGGCCCACACCAACATCCCCGGCTCCCGCAACGCCAAGCGCTGGCAGGACGTGGAGGAGCTGCTGGCCGCCGGGATCGATGTGGTGTCGACCGTCAACATCCAGCACTTCGAGTCGCTGGGCGATGTGGTCGAGTCGATCACCGGGGTACGGCAGCGGGAGACCGTGCCGGACGAGGTGGTGCGCCGGGCCGACCAGATAGAGCTGGTCGACATGACCCCGCAGGCGCTGCGCCGGCGGATGGCCCACGGCAATATCTACAAACCGGACAAGGTCGACGCGGCCCTCTCCAACTACTTCCGCCCGGGGAATCTGACCGCGCTGCGCGAACTGGCGCTGCTCTGGGTCGCCGACCGGGTGGACGAGTACCTCCAGCAGTACCGGGGCGAGCACAACATCCGTTCCACCTGGCAGGCCAGGGAGCGGATCGTGGTCGGCCTCACCGGCGGGCCCGAGGGGCAGACCCTGATCCGCCGGGCCTCCCGGATGGCCGCGAAGGGCTCCGGCAGCGAGATCCTCGCCGTCTACATCGCCCGCAGCGACGGGCTGACCTCCGCGTCGCCCAAGGAGCTGGCGGTGCAGCGGACCCTGGTCGAGGATCTGGGCGGCACCTTCCACCATGTCGTCGGCGACGACATCCCGGCCTCGCTGCTGGAGTTCGCCCGGGGGGTCAACGGCACCCAGATCGTGCTGGGCTCCAGCCGCCGCAAGGCCTGGCAGTACATCTTCGGCCCCGGCGTCGGCGCCACCGTCGCCCGGGACTCCGGCCCCGATCTCGATGTCCATATCGTCACCCATGACGAGGCCGGGAAGGGCCGGGGGCTGCCGGTGGCGCGCGGCGCCCGGCTCGGCCGCTCCCGGATCATCGCCGGCTGGCTCGTCGGTGTCGCCGCCCCGGTGCTGCTGTCGCTGCTGCTCACGGCGGTGGACGACTCCCTGGGCCTCGCCAATGACGTGCTGCTCTTCCTCTTCCTGACCGTACTGGCGGCGCTGCTCGGCGGACTGCTGCCCGCGCTCGCCTCGGCCGCGGTGGGTTCCTTGCTGCTGAACTTCTACTTCACCCCGCCGGTGCGGACCCTGACGGTGTACGACCCGAAGAACATCGTGGCGATCGTGATCTTCTTCGCGGTGGCGGTGGCGGTGGCCTCGGTGGTCGATCTCGCGGCCCGCCGCACCCATCAGGCGGCCCGGCTGCGCGCCGAGTCGGAGATACTCTCCTTCCTCGCCGGGAGCGTGCTGCGCGGGGAGACCTCGCTGGACGCCCTGCTCCAGCGGGTACGGGAGACCTTCGGCATGGAGTCGGTGGCGCTGCTGGAACGCACCAGCGATGTCGATCCCTGGACCACGGCGGGGAGTGTGGGCCCCCGGTCGGTGGTGCGGCCGGAGGACGCCGATGTGGACATGCCGGTCGGCGACCACATGGCGCTGGCGCTCTCCGGGCGGGTGCTGCCCGCCGAGGACCGGCGGGTGCTGGCGGCGTTCGCCGCCCAGGCCGCGGTGGTCCTGGACCGCCAGCGGCTGGTCGGCCAGGCGGAGCAGGCCCGTGCGCTCGCCGAGGGCAACCGCATCCGTACCGCGCTGCTCGCCGCGGTCAGCCATGATCTGCGCACCCCGCTGGCGGCGATCAAGGCGGCGGTCTCCTCGCTCCGCTCCGACGATGTCGCCTGGTCCGACGAGGACGAGGCGGAGCTGCTGGAGGGGATCGAGGACGGCGCCGACCGGCTGGACCATCTGGTGGGCAATCTGCTGGACATGTCCCGGCTCCAGACCGGGACGGTGACCCCGCTGATCCGGGTGACCGACCTGGACGAGGTGGTGCCGATGGCGCTGGTCTCCGTACCGGTGGAGAGTGTGGAGCTGGACATCCCGGAGTCGCTGCCGATGGTCTCCGTCGACCGGGGGCTGCTGGAGCGGGCCGTCGCCAACATCGTGGAGAACGCGGTCAAGTACAGTCCCGAGGACACCCCGGTCACGGTGGCGGCGAGCGCCCTGGGCGACCGGGTCGAGGTCCGGGTCGCCGACCGCGGCCCGGGGGTCCCGGACGACGAGAAGGAACGCATCTTCGAACCGTTCCAGCGGTACGGGGACGCTCCGCGCGGCGCCGGGGTGGGTCTGGGGCTGGCGGTGGCCCGGGGGTTCACGGAGGCCATGGGCGGCACCCTGTCGGCCGAGGACACCCCCGGCGGGGGTATGACCATGGTGCTCACCCTGAAGGCGGCGGCGGGCAGCGAGCCCGTCGGCGGTTCGCTGCCGGCCCAGGTGACCTCATGAGTCCGCCGGGTCACCCCGAGAAGCACCGTCCGTGCCCCGCGCAGGACAGGCCGTACCCCGAGAAGGACAGGCCGTACCCCGAGAGGGGCAGACCGTACCCCGAGAAGGACAGAGAGGCAGGCACACGATGACGAGGGTGCTGGTGGTCGATGACGAGCCGCAGATCGTACGTGCCCTCGTGATCAATCTGAAGGCCCGCAAGTACGAGGTGGACGCCGCGCCGGACGGGGCGACCGCGCTCCAGCTCGCGGCGGCCCGCCACCCCGATGTCGTGGTGCTCGACCTGGGCCTGCCCGATATGGACGGCGTCGAGGTGATCAAGGGGCTGCGCGGCTGGACCCGGGTCCCGATCCTGGTCCTCTCCGCCCGGCACACCTCCGACGAGAAGGTCGAGGCGCTGGACGCGGGGGCGGACGACTATGTCACCAAGCCGTTCGGGATGGACGAGCTGCTGGCCCGGCTGCGGGCGGCGGTCCGCCGGGCCGAGCCGGTGGGCAGCGGCGACGGCGAGGTGGTGATCGTGGAGACCGAGAGCTTCACGGTCGACCTCGCGGCGAAGAAGGTCCACCGGGACGGCCGGGATGTCCGGCTCACCCCGACCGAGTGGCATCTGCTGGAGGTCCTGGTACGGAACACCGGCCGGCTGGTCAGCCAGAAGCAGCTGCTCCAGGAGGTGTGGGGGCCTTCGTACGGGACGGAGACCAACTATCTGCGGGTCTACATGGCCCAGCTGCGCAGAAAGCTGGAGGCGGACCCCTCGCACCCCAAGCACTTCGTCACCGAGCCGGGCATGGGCTACCGCTTCGAACGCTTCTGAGAGCGGTGGCGGGGGGCAAGGGCCGCCGGCTCGCGCACGGGCCCTGGGGAGTGCCGGTGGGGGCCGGTACGCTTGCCACATGAGTGCAGTACCTCCCGCCGAGAGCGGCCCCGGGCAGGGCGGCCGGACGGCGAAACCCGCCGGCCGCTTCCGCCGCATGCTGGACCGGCTCTCCAGCTCCCAGCAGGACCTGGAGTCCGAGGAGCTGCGGGAGGACGCCCAGGCCTCGGGGTGCACCCGGATCGCCGAGTGCGGCGACCGTGAGATCGTCCGGGTGACTGGTACGTTGCGCACGGTCACCCTGCGTCCGCGGGCGGGGGTTCCCGCGCTGGAGGCGGAGCTGTTCGACGGCACCGCCCCGCTGGACGTGGTCTGGCTCGGCCGGCGCTCGATCACGGGCATAGAGCCGGGCCGCAGGCTCATCGTCTCCGGCCGGATCTCCATGAGCCATGGCCGCCGTGTGCTGTTCAACCCCACCTATGAACTCCGACCGCTCGGACAGGAGTAGCCGGTGACGTCATTCGACAAGCCGACCACCGCCACCACGAACGATCCCATCGCCCCGGACGGGTCCGCCCCCGCCGGGGCCACCACTCCCGAGGACAGCAAAGCCGTCACGGAAGCGGCGCTGTTCGAGGCGTTCGGCGGGGTGCGCGGCATGGTGGAGACCGTCGTCCCCGGACTGCTGTTCGTGACGATCTACACCATCAACAAGGATCTGCACTCCTCCGCGCTGGCGGCGCTCGCGGTCTCCGCGGTGCTGGTGGTGGTCCGGCTGCTGCGCAAGGACACCACGAAGCACGCCTTCAGCGGGATCTTCGGGGTCGCCTTCGGTGTGGTCTTCGCGATGATGACCGGCAATGCCAAGGACTTCTACCTCCCCGGGATGCTCTACACCCTCGGGCTGGCGCTGGCGTACATCATCACCGCCATCGCGGGGGTGCCGCTGATCGGGCTGATGCTGGGCCCGGTCTTCAAGGAGAACCTCTCCTGGCGGACCCGTAACCCCGGCCGGAAGCTGGCCTACACCAAGGCGAGCTGGGCGTGGGGGCTGATCCTGCTCGCCAAGTCGGCGATCCTCTTCCCGCTGTATCTCTGGGCGGACACCACCCAGTTGGGCTGGGTACTGGTGTCGCTGAAGATTCCACCGTTCCTGCTGGCGGTCTATCTGACCTGGGTCTTCCTGGCGAAGGCGCCGCCGCCGATCGATGTGTTCGCGGAGATGGAGGCCAAGGAGCGGGCGGAGCGCGAGGCCGCCGCGGCCGGGGTCACCGGGGGCTCCGCCGCCGGGCACGGCGAGCGCTAGCCCTCCCTCTCGTATCGCGTACGGTCACGGGCCGTCGGCCACCCTCGGGGTGGGCGGCGGCCCTTCGTCGTTCCCGCTGGTACCGGTTGAGGCGGCCGGAAACCATCACGGCGTGATGGGGCGGCAATTCACCCCGGCCGCAAGGCAACCTCCCTGATCACAATCACATCAAGTTCTATCGGAGAGCGCTTTCCTCCATCGGGTGCTGTCTGAAAGCATCCGGCAACGGCATCCTTACCGAACATTCGTTCCGGTTGCCGTGCTGACCAGGGGACACGGGGATCAGGGGGCGTACGGTGGCGGGGTTTGTCTTTCTCCGCGCGCGGGGGCATCGACTGCTGTTGGCAGCCGCCTTGCTCGCGATCGTGCTGACCACCGCCGTCCTCGCCACCCTCGCCGGCTTCGCCGGTTCGGTCGGGGACGCGGGCCTGCGCCGGGCGCTCACCACCCGGGACACGGCACCGGCCGCGCTGATCATGACCTCGGAGACCCCCGGCGCCGACCGCGCCGCCGCGACCCGGGACGCCCGGCGCGGCGCCGAGCGCGCCTTCGACGGACTGCCGGTCACCCTCAGCAGGTTCGACCGCTCGGGGGCGTACGGGCTGCCGCGCTCGCTCCGTCCGGCGGCGGACCGGTCCGACGAACCCGATCTCACCTCCTTCGCCGTCCTGGACCGCTCCCGGCTGCGGCTGACCGCCGGTGCCTGGCCCGGCGGCGGGGACGGCTCACCGGTGGAGGTCGCGCTGCCCGAGGCGGCGGCCAAGCAGCTGAAGCTCTCCCCCGGCCCCCGGGTCATCAAGCTCACCGACCGGCTGGGCGGCGACCCCGTCCGGATCCGGATCACCGGCGTCTACCGGCCCGCCGACAGCCGTGACCCGTACTGGCAGCTGGACGACCTGGCTGGCCGCGGGGTGCGCACGGAGGCCGTCTTCACCACCTACGGACCGCTGGTCACCGACCCGCGCGCCTTCCGTGCCGACCGGATCAGCAAGGGCGAGCTGGCCTGGCTCGCCACCGCCGACTTCGACGCCCTGGAGTCCGGCCGGATCGACGCGCTGCGCGCCGCCGCCAAGAAGAGCCAGGCGCATCTCACGGCGCTGCCCGCGCTCAAGGACGCCGGGGTCGTCGCGCGCACCGGGCTGCCGGAGACCCTGGACCGGCTGGAGCGGGCGCTGCTGGTCTCCCGGGCCACCCTGCTGATCGTCTCCTTGCAACTGGTGCTGCTCGCCGGGTACACACTGCTGCTGGTCGCCCGGCTGCTGAGCAGCGAGCGCGCGGGCGAGACCCATGTCCTGCTGGCCCGGGGCGCCTCCCGGCTGCGGATCGTCGGGCTCTCCGCGCTGGAGGCGCTGCTGCTGGCGCTGCCCGCCGCGATCTGCGCCCCGCTGATCGCCGGGCCGCTGACCGGGCTGCTGGCGGAGCGCGGCCCGCTGGCCCGTGCCGGGCTGCGGATCGATTCCGGGCCGACGCCCACGCTCTGGCTGGTCGGTGCCGCGGTGGCGCTGCTGTGCGCGATGGCCGTGGTCGCCCCCGCGCTGACGGCGGCACGGGCCGGACAGCGGCGGACCCGTGAGGTGCCGGGGCCGCTGCGGGCCGGGGCGGATCTGGCGCTGCTCGCGCTCGCCGCCGTCGCCTACTGGCAGCTGGAGCGGCGTACCTCGGGCGGTGACGCCCTCGGCGGCGACCGGAACGGATCGCTGGGCATCGACCCGCTGCTGGTGGTGGCGCCCGCGCTGGCGCTGCTCGCCGCCACGGTGCTGACCCTGCGGCTGCTGCCGCCGGTCGCGCGGTTCGCCGAGCGGGGGGCCGCCCGGGGCCGGGGTCTGATCGCCCCGCTCGCGGGCTGGCAGTTCAGCCGCCGGCCCCGCCGGGGCACCGGACCGGTGCTGCTGCTGGTCCTCGCGGTCGCGATGGGCATGCTGGCGATCGGTCAGAGCGCTTCCTGGGACCGCTCGCAGGACGACCAGGCCGACTTCGCCTCCGGGGCGCCCGTACGGGTGCTGAACGGGGGGACGACACCGCAGTTCGGCCAGTCCGGGATCTACGACACGATGCCGGGCGTCCGGACCACCGTGGCGGCGGCCCGTACCGGGATGCCCGTCTCGGGCGGCCGGCAGGCGACCGTCCTGGCGCTGGACACCGCGCGCGCCGACGGTGGACTGCGGCCCCGGCGGGACCTGGTGGACGGCGACCCGGCACGGCTGCTGAAGCCGCTGGTGCCGAAGCGGGCCACCCCGGCCGGGGTGGTCCTGCCCGAGGACACCGACCGGCTCACGGCCGATCTGCGACTGCGGGTGCCCGAGAAGGCTGGCCGGACCCGCCCCGTGACCGTCTCCGTCGTCGTGCAGGACCGCTACGGGGTGCCGTACCGCATGCCGCTGGGCGATCTCCGCCCGGACGGCGAGCGGCACTCCCTCACCCTGGACCTCGCGGCCGCCGCCGAGGCACCGCTCGGCCGGGCGGCGGGCCCGCTCACGCTGACCGCCGTCGAGCTGGACGAGACCGGCGCCTCCCAGCGGATCGCCGTCCGCGAGCTGACCCTGGAGAAGCTGCGGGCGATCGGCCCGGACGGCACGGACCGTCAGGTCACCATGCCGTCGGACGCGGACTTCCGGGAAACCCTCTCGGGCGGCGAGAGTTCCGACCCCACCGACGAGCGGTCCGCGAAGCCCGCCGTGACCTCGGTACGGTCGACGCCGGGCACCCCGCTGGAGGTGCGGTACCACACGGGCCGCTCCTGGTGGGACGGCTGGAGCGCGGAGCCCTCGGTGACGGTACGGCTCACCCTGCGGCAGCCCGCCGCGCCGGTGCCCGCCGCGCTGATCACCGAGCGGTTCGCACGGTCGACGGGGGCGAAGGAAGGTTCGACCCTCACGGTGCCGGTCTCCGGCGAAGAGGTGAAGGTGCGGGTCGCCGGGGTGGCCCGGCAACTGCCCACGCTGGGCCCGGCGGCGGTGCTCGACGGCACCGGTCCGGCCGGCCGCGACGGCGGTGCGGTCCTGGTCGATCTGCGCGCCGTCAACCAGGTGCTCGCGGGCCGCACCGACCATGGGCTGCCGCCGAGCGAGTGGTGGCTCCACCCGGAGCCCGGCGCGGTGGACCGGGTCGCGTCGGCCCTGCGGGAGCGGCCCTCGCTGGACGCGGGCCAGATCCAGGTCCGGGACGAGGTCGCCGACGCGCTGCACCGGGACCCGCTGGGCGCGGGGCCGCAGTCCGCGCTCTTCGCCGCGACCCTCGCGGCGGCCCTGCTCGCGGCGGTGGGCTTCGCCGTGGCCACGGCGGGGGCGCTGCGGGAACGCTCGGCGGAGTTCGCCGTGCTGCGGGCGCTGGGGGCGCCCCGGCGGCAGCTCGCCCGGCTGGTGGCGATGGAACAGTCGCTGCTGATCGCGCTGGCGCTGCTGATCGGGGTGGGCATCGGTACGGTCCTCACCCGGGCGGTGGTCCCGCTGATCGTGCTGACCGGCCGCGCGACCCAGCCGGTCCCGTCGGTCCTGGTCGAGCTGCCGTTCGACCGGGTCGCCCTGCTCCTGGTGGCGGTGGCGGCGGCGCCGGTCCTGATGGTGGCCGGACTCGCCCTGCGCCGGGCCGAGTCGGCGACGGCGCTGCGCGTCCCGGGAGGCGAGTGAGATGGCCCGCGCCCCCTTCCCCGTACCGCACCGCCCCACACCACGGCCGGCACCACCGGCCGCCCACCCGGCCACGGTTCCCGCAGGGCCCCCCGCGAGCCCGCGTCACGACACCGCGCGGGCGGCGACCCGTACCGCCACCGGCCCTGAGCGCCCTTCCGCGAGCGGGGACGGCGCGGGCACGAGGGCGACGACGAGCACGAACACACGAACGAGCACAAGGAGGCGGGCGGGGTGAAGGCGGTCGCTCCCTGGGTCCGGACCCGGTTGCGCACAGCCGCCGGTTCCGCCGTGGCCCTGGGCATTCTGGTCCTGGTCACCGCGTTTCTGGCGGCGGCGTTCCCCCGCGCCGTGGACACCTACGAGGGCGAGGGGCTGCGGGACGGGGTACGCGCGAGCGAGCCGGAGCAGCGGGCCATCGGGCTGACGGCCGCGACGCCCAAGGAGGGCGACGCGAAGGAGCAGGCCGCCCATCTGGCCCCCGGGCGGCTCACGGAGCAGTACCGTGCCGCGCGGGCCCGGCTGCCCGAGCCGCTGCGGACGGACGGCGCGGGTTCCTCGTACGGCGCCCGGACCGTCCGGCCGAACGCGGCGACGGACGACTGGCTGCCCCAGCTGGACGGCGGCGGGCCGGTGTTCACGGTCGCCGCCCAGGCCGATCTCGCCGACCACGCCGTGGTGCGCTCGGGACGGCTGCCCCGGTCCGGCGGGGCGTCACCCGACGACCGGACGGTGGAGGCCGCGGTGACCACCGCCACCGCCAGGACCCTGAAGATCAAGGTCGGTTCGACGGTCCGGCTGGCCCGGGAGACCGCACGGGGCGCGCTCGCCGTGAAGGTGACCGGCATCGTGGAGCCCCGGCGTCCGGACTCCGACTACTGGGCGTACGAGCCGGTGCTGCGCGCCCCGGTGAAGCGCTGGAAGCCGTCGGCCCCGCCGGTCCCGTACTGGCAGGGCGCGCTGCTGCTGCCGCTGCGGGCGGCCCCCGTACTGCCGTCGCTGGGCCCCGGCACCGAGGCGTACTGGCGGCTGTCGGTGGAGACCGACGGGCTGACCGCCACCGATCTGCCCGCGCTGCGCTCCGCCATCGCCTCCGTGGAGAGCGGCCCAACGCTGAGCGCCCTGCGCGAGGGCGACTATCCGGCCCTGGCGGCGGCGACCGGTCTCGACGGGGTGCTGATCCGGTACGAGGAGACACTGCGGGCCATCGACCCGGTGGTCGCGGTCGCCGCGTTCGGCGCCGGAACGGTCATGGTCGTGGTGGTGGTGATGGCCGGCGGGCTGGCCGCCACCCGGCGCCGGTCCGAGCTGACCCTGGTGCGTTCGCGGGGTGCCTCGCTGCGCGGGATCGCGGGCCGGCTGGCGGCGGAGGTCGCCGTTCCGGTGGTGCCCGCCGCCGCGCTGGGCGCCGTCCTCGCCGCTCTCGCGGTCCCCGAGGGCCGGGCCCTGCCCGCCGCGCTCGCCGCGGGCGCCGTCGCGCTGCTCTCCTGCGCCGCGCTCCCCGTCCATGCCGTGGTGCGCCACCGCCGGGCCCGGCTGCACGAGGAGCGCGAGGACTCCGGCACCGCCCGGCCGTCGCGCCGCCGGATCGTCGCCGAGGCGACCGTGCTGGTGCTGGCGGTGGCCGCCGCGTACGCGCTGCGCAGCCGGGGCGCGGGCACCGGCTCGGGCGCCGGCGACCAGCTGGTCAGCGCCGCACCGGTGCTGGTCGGGGTGGCCTCCGCGCTGGTACTCGTACGGCTGTATCCGCTGCCGCTGCGGCTGCTGGCCCTGCCGCTGGCGCGGAGCCGGGGCGCGCTCGGTTTTCTGGCGCTGGCCCGTGCGGGCCGCGCCCCCGCCACCACCGCGCTGCCCCTGCTGGCGCTGCTGGTGGCGCTGATGACCGCCGCGTTCGGCGGCTCGGTGCTCGCCGGGATCGACGCCGCGCGGGACCGTGCCGCGCTGCTCACGGTCGGCGCCGACGCCCGGGTGGAGTCCTCCCGCGAGGAGCTGCCCGAGGGGGCGGTGCAGCGGGTACGGGCGCTGCCCGGGGTCGAGGACGTGGTCACCGTCCGCCGGGAGTTCGATCTGGACCTCGGGGACGGCGGTGGCGCGGTCGTCACCCTCTTCGCGGTGGACTCGGCGGCGTACGCGCGGCTCGCCGGCGAGCTGGGCCAGGGCGAGTTCGACGCGAAGACGCTGACCGGGGGGTCGGGTCCGCTGCCCGCGCTGGCCTCGCCCCTGGTCGCCGAGCGGATCGGCGACAGCCCGGTGATCGTCGGTACCTCCGACGGACAGTTCGGGATACGGGTCGTGGCGGAGCGCGAGGCCCTGCCCGCGCTCTTCGGGGGCAGCTTCGTGGTGGTCGACGCCGGGCGGCTGAACTGGCCGCTGGGCCCGACGACCCTGCTGGTCTCCGGCGACGGTCTGTCGTCCGCCGCGCTGACGAAGGCGGTGGGCGGCCGGGCGACGGTGGAGTCCCGGGCCGAGGAGCGGTCCGCCTTCACCGACGCACCCGTCCAGCGGGGCGCGGAGCGGATCTATGTCGCGGCGGCGGCCACCGGCGCCGGATACGCGGTGGTGGCGGTGCTGCTCTCGCTGATGCGCGCCGCCCCCGAGCGGACCGCGCTCCTGGCCCGGCTGCGGACCATGGGCCTGACCCGCCGTCAGGGCCGCCGTCTGCTGGTCCTGGAGAACCTTCCGCAGACCCTGCCCGCGGGCATCGGGGGCGCCCTGGTGGGCTGGGGGGCGATCCTGCTGCTCGCACCCGGGATCGATCTGGCCGGGCTGGCGCTGACCGGCGACGGACGGTTCGACGCCCTGGGCGCGGTGGAGCTGCGGCCCGACGCCTGGAGTCTGCTGGTGCCCGCGCTGGCCGTGGTGGTCCTCGCGGCGGGGGTGGTGGCGCTCCAGGCGTGGGCGGTCACCCGGCGTACGACAACGACCGAGCTGAGGGTGGGAGACACGCGATGAGCGAGCCGCTGGATCTGCGGGAGCTGGAGCGGCGGGCGGTGGCCGGCCGGGAGGGCCCCGGCTACGGCCATGACGCGCTGATCACCTGCGACCGGCTGGTGCGCATCTTCAGCACCGACGGGGTGGAGGTGCAGGCGCTCCAGGGGCTGGATCTGCTGGTACGGGAGGGTGAGCTGCTGGCCCTGGTGGGGGCGTCCGGAAGCGGCAAGTCCACGCTGATGAACATCCTGGCGGGGCTGGACGAGCCGACGGCGGGCGCGGCCCGGGTCGCCGGGTGCGATCTGCTGGCGATGGGCGCGAAGGAGCGGCTGCGCTACCGGCGCGAGGTGGTCGGGTTCGTCTGGCAGCAGACGGCCCGCAATCTGCTGCCGTATCTGACGGCGATACAGAATGTGGCCCTGCCGATGCAGTTGCGGGGGCGGGTGACCGGGCGCGGGAGCAAGCGGGCGGAGCGCGCCGAGGCGTTGCTGAGGATGCTGGAGGTGGCGGAGTGCCGGGACCGGCGTCCGCACCAGATGTCCGGCGGTCAGCAGCAGCGGGTGGCCATCGCGGTGGCGCTGGCGAACGAGCCGTCGGTGCTGCTGGCGGACGAGCCCACGGGTGAGCTGGACTCGCATACGGCGGAGCAGATCTTCGAGGCGTTCCGGACCGCCAATGAGGAGCTGGGGACGACGATCGTGATCGTCACCCATGACCAGGCGGTGGCGTCGGAGGTGCGGCGGACGGTGGCGATCCGGGACGGGCGGACCTCGACGGAGATCCTGCGCCGTACGGAGGTGGACACGGCGACGGGTCAGGAGTCGCTGGTGGCGCGGGAGTACGCGATGCTGGACCGGGCGGGGCGGCTCCAGCTTCCGGCGGAGTACACCCAGGCGCTGGGGATGCGGGACCGGGTGCTGCTGGAGCTGGAGCCGGACCATATCGAGATCCGGCCGGACGACCGGGAGGCGGGGACGGGCGCCTGAGGCCTCCCGGCGCCCTTGGCCCCCGCTCCCCCTGGCCCTCGATCAGCCTGGCCCTCGGTCCGCCGGAGACCGGGGGCCGGAGCACCCCGGTCGTCCGGCCGCCCTGCGGCTCTCAGCGGATCCCCGCCGCCCCCGGCCGCCCCGCGGCTCTCAGCGGCGTACCGACAGCAGCTCCTCCAGCTGCTCCTCCCGCGCCTGCGCGGCCACGAACAGCAGCTCGTCGCCCGCCTCCAGGGTCTCCTCCGGGCTGGGCGTGAGCACCCGGGAGCCCCGGATGATGGTGACCAGGGTGGTGTCCGGCGGCCAGTCCACGTCCCCGACCTGGGTGCCCGCGATCCCCGACTCGGGCGGCAGGGTCAGCTCCACCAGATTGGCGTCGCCATGGCTGAAACGCAGCAGCCGTACCAGATCGCCGACGCTCACGGCCTCCTCCACCAGCGCGGACATCAGCCGCGGGGTGGAGACGGCGACATCGACGCCCCAGGACTCGTTGAAGAGCCACTCGTTCTTGGGGTTGTTGACCCGGGCGACCACCCGGGGCACCCCGTACTCGGTCTTGGCCAGCAGGGAGACGACCAGATTGACCTTGTCGTCGCCGGTGGCGGCGATGACCACATGGCAGCGCTGGAGCGCCGCCTCGTCCAGCGAGGTGATCTCGCAGGCGTCGGCGAGCAGCCACTCGGCCTGCGGCACCCGCTCGACCGAGATCGCCGTCGGCGCCTTGTCGATCAGCAGGACCTCGTGTCCGTTCTCCAGCAGTTCCCCGGCGATGGAACGGCCCACCGCGCCGGCGCCGGCAATCGCGACCCGCATCAGTGACCGTCCTCCTCGGGTCCTTCGGCGAACGCCGCCTCGACCTTCTCGATCTCGTCCGTCCGCATCATGATGTGCACCAGGTCACCCTCCTGGAGCACGGTCTGCGAGGTGGGCAGGACCGCCTCGCCGAGCCGGGTGAGAAAGGCGACCCGGACGCCGGTCTCGTCCTGGAGCCTGCTGATCTTCTGTCCGATCCAGGCGGGCGAGGTGTGCACCTCGGCGAGTTGTACCGCCCCGCTGGGGTCGCGCCAGAGCGGCTCGGCGCCGGACGGCAGCAGCCGGCGGAGCATCTGGTCGGCGGTCCAGCGGACGGTGGCGACGGTCGGGATGCCGAGTCGCTGATAGACCTCGGCCCGGCGGGGGTCGTAGATCCGGGCGGCGACATTCTCGATGCCGAACATCTCGCGGGCCACCCGGGCGGCGATGATGTTGGAGTTGTCGCCGCTGCTGACGGCGGCGAAGGCCCCCGCCTCCTCGATGCCCGCCTCACGGAGGGTGTCCTGGTCGAATCCGACGCCGGTCACCCGGCGCCCGCCGAACGAGGATCCCAGCCGGCGGAAGGCCGTGGGGTCCCGGTCGATCACGGCGACCGTGTGCCCCTGTTGCTCCAGGGTCTGCGCGAGAGCGGCTCCCACTCGCCCGCATCCCATGATGACGATGTGCACGACCGTCCTTCCGGCTGCCACTGCTGGCAATTCTTTGCACAGTATTTAACGGTGCTCTGGCTTAAAGGGTCTCAGACCTCGGCCCAAGCTACACATGCTTGGTACGCCTGGGACAGCGGGTATGACGGGAGCCCGAGATTCCGCCGGAGCGCGGGGGCGGCGGGTGTGCGCACCCCTTATGGACCCCTTACGATCCTCTCCGTGTCCAAACTGACCGACCTGCCCAAACGGATTCTCATCGGCAGGGCGCTGCGCAGTGACCGGCTCGGCGAAACGCTGCTTCCCAAGCGCATCGCCCTGCCCGTCTTCGCCTCCGACCCCCTGTCCTCCGTCGCATACGCACCGGGTGAAGTGCTGCTGGTGCTGTCCGTGGCAGGTGTGGCGGCCTACCAGTACAGCCCCTGGATCGCGCTCGCCGTGGTGGTGCTGATGTTCACGGTGGTCGCCTCGTACCGCCAGAACGTGCACGCCTATCCCAGCGGCGGCGGCGACTACGAGGTCGCCAACACCAATCTCGGCCCCCGGGCCGGACTGACCGTCGCCAGCGCGCTGCTGGTGGACTATGTGCTCACCGTGGCCGTCTCGATCTCCTCCGGAGTCGAGAACCTCGGCTCGGCGATCCCGTTCGTGGTCGAGCACAAGGTACTGAGCGCCTTCGTGGTCATCGCATTGCTCACCGTGATGAATCTGCGGGGTGTCCGGGAATCGGGCAAGCTCTTCGCGATTCCGACATATGTCTTTGTCGGCGGTGTCTTCATCATGATCGCCTGGGGCGCGTACCAGGGCATTGTGCTGGACGAAACAATGAAGGCGCCGACCGCGGATTTGGAGATCAAGGCGGAACACGCCGGGCTCGCGGGATTCGCGATGGTCTTTCTGCTGCTGCGGGCCTTCTCCTCGGGGTGCGCCGCGCTCACCGGGGTCGAGGCGATCAGCAATGGGGTACCGGCGTTCCGCCGCCCCAAGTCCCGGAACGCGGCGTCGACGCTGGCGCTGATGGGGCTGCTCGCGGTGACGATGTTCTGCGGAATCATCGGACTGGCGATGGCCACCGATGTGAAAATGGCCGAGAACCCGGCACACGATCTGCTCCGCGACGGGGTCCCCGTCGGCGACGGCTATGTGCAGAACCCGGTGATCTCCCAGGTCGCCGCCGCCGTCTTCGGTGACGGCACCTTCTTCTTCGTCCTGCTGGCGGCGGCGACGGCACTCGTCCTCTTCCTCGCCGCGAACACCGCGTACAACGGCTTTCCGCTGCTCGGCTCGATACTGGCGCAGGACCGCTATCTGCCGCGCCAGCTCCACACCCGGGGCGACCGGCTGGCCTTCTCCAACGGCATTGTGCTGCTGGCGGGGGCGGCGGCGCTGCTGGTGTGGGTGTACGGAGCGGATTCCACCAAGCTGATCCAGCTCTATATCGTCGGGGTCTTCGTCTCCTTCACCCTGAGCCAGACCGGCATGGTGCGCCACTGGAACCGCCATCTGCGGACCGAGCGGAATCCGGCCAAGCGCCGCCATATGATCCGCTCCCGGGCGATCAACGCGTTCGGCGCGTTCTTCACCGGACTGGTGCTGGTGGTGGTCCTCGCCACGAAATTCACCCATGGCGCCTGGGTGGCCCTGCTGGGCATGGTGATCTTCTACGCGATCATGAGCGCGATCCGGCGCCACTACGACCGGGTCTCCGAGGAGATCGCCGCCCCCGACGAGCCGGGCGAGGACAGCGTCCGCCCCTCCCGGGTCCATGCCATCGTCCTGGTCTCCCGGATCCACCGGCCGACCCTGCGGGCGCTGGCGTACGCCAAGCTGATGCGGGTCGACAAGCTGGAGGCGCTCTCCATCAATGTGGACCCGCAGGAGACCACGGCGCTGCGGGCGGAGTGGGAGCGGCGCGGGATCAATGTGCCGCTGAAGATCCTGGACTCGCCCTACCGGGAGATCACCCGGCCGGTGATCGACTATGTGAAGGGGCTGCGGCGGGAGAGCCCGCGCGATGTGGTGAGCGTGGTGATCCCGGAGTACGTGGTGGGTCACTGGTACGAGCATCTGCTCCACAACCAGAGCGCGCTGCGGCTCAAGGGGCGGCTGCTGTTCACCCCCGGGGTGATGGTGACCTCCGTCCCGTACCAGCTGGTCTCCTCCGAGAAGGCGCGCAAGCGGGCGCGGCGGAGGCAGAACTGGGCGGCGCCGGGATCGGTCCGCCGGGGCCTGGTGGACGAGCGGCCCAAGGAGCCCGCCGGGGACTGAACGCCCCGGCGCGACGTAGACTGGTGGGCTGCGCCCCGCCTTCCGGAGCGAGCAGATCATCGACGTACGGAGTCACCCCACCATGCAGAACCCTTCCGCTTCGGCCCCGGTCTCCCTGGTCGGGGAGGAGTACGAGGTGACGGTGGGCCCCGTCGCCCATGGCGGGCACTGCATCGCCCGTACCGAGGACGGGCGGGTGCTCTTCGTCCGGCACACCCTGCCGGACGAGCGCGTGGTGGCACGAGTCACCGACGGTGACGAGGACTCCCGCTTTCTCCGCGCCGACGCGGTACGGGTGATCGAGGCGGCGAAGGACCGGATCGAGGCGCCCTGCCCGTTCTCGGGCCCCGGCCGCTGCGGTGGCTGCGACTGGCAGCATGTGAAGCCGGGTGCCCAGCGGCGGTTCAAGGGCGAGGTGATCGCCGAGCAGCTGGCCCGGCTGGCCGGGCTCACCCCCGAGCAGGCCGGCTGGGACGGCACCGTGGTGCCCGCCGAGGGCGACAAGCTGCCCGCGGGCGAGGTGCCCGCGTGGCGCACCCGGGTCCAGTACGCGGTCGACGCCGAGGGCCGGGCGGGGCTGCGCCGGCACCGCTCGCACGAGGTCGAGCCGGTGGACCACTGCATGATCGCCGCGCCGGGCGTCACCGAGCTGGGCGTGGAGCGGCGCTCCTGGCCGCAGATGGCCTCCGTGGAGGCCATCGCCGCCACCGGTTCCAGCGACCGCCAGATCGTGCTGACCCCCGCCCCGGGCGGCCGGCTCCCCCTGGTCGAGCTGGACCGGCCGGTCTCGGTCCTCCGCGTGGACGAGCGCGACGGCTCGGTCCACCGGGTCCACGGCCGCGCCTTCGTCCGCGAGCGCGCCGACGGCCGCACCTACCGCGTGGGCGCGGGCGGCTTCTGGCAGGTCCACCCCCAGGCGGCGGACACCCTGGTCAAGGCCGTGATGCAGGGCCTGATGCCGCGCAAGGGCGAGACCGCCCTCGACCTCTACTGCGGTGTCGGCCTCTTCGCGGGCGCCATCGCCGAACGCGTCGGCGACCAAGGCGCGGTCCTCGGCATCGAGTCCTCCAAGCGCGCCGTCGAGGACGCCCGCCACAACCTCCGCGACCTGGAGCGCGTCCGCATCGAACAGGGCAAGGTCGAGCAGGTGCTCCCCCGCACCCGGATCACCTCCACCGACCTGATCGTCCTCGACCCCCCGCGCGCCGGCGCCGGCAAGCGCACCGTCCAGCACCTCGCCTCCCTCGGCGCCCGCCGCATCGCCTACGTCGCCTGCGACCCGGCGGCCCTCGCCCGCGACCTCGCCTACTTCGCGGAGGCGGGGTACCGGCCGCGGAAGCTGCGGGCGTTCGACCTCTTCCCGATGACACACCACGTGGAGTGCGTGGCGATCCTGGAGCCGGTGAAGAAGGACGCCTGACCTGGGGTTTTGCCGATGCGCGTTGTGCGCGTTGTGGGCGTTACGGGCGATATCTTGACGCTGAAATGACGCTCGTTAATCATGGTCTGACGCCGCGCCGACCAGCGGATTTCCGTTACTGAGCGTTGACACCGACACTCGGGCACATCGCCTGCGGGCGCCCCCGCTGCGATGGGCGGACAGCGAACCGGCCCCTTCTTCCCGTCCGGAATGGGAAGAAGGGGTCGGTTCACGTTCTGCGCTCTACGCGGCGAGGGTGAGCGGGGTCTCAAGCCGCGCCCAGGCTCCGAGAACGGTCTTGTGGGCATCGGGCTGGAGGTCGGCGAGCGCTGGGTGGTCTGGAAGCTCTCGTGGCCGAGGAGGTGCTGGACCTCGTAGGGGGAGACGCCTCGTTGGACGAGCCAGGAGGCGCAAGTGTGGCGCATGGCGTGGGGCGGGTAGTGCGGTACGAGGCGCTAGTCGCCGTCGGCGTCAGCGTCGAAGCAATAGGCGTTATCGGCTGCGGGCCACCAGGTCTGGGTTCGCCAGTTACCGTCGTCGAGGAGCCTGCCGGCGCGCCCCTTGGTGATGGTGGTGAAGACCACGGCGTCACGTTCGAGGTGGCGGATGTGCCGTTCGAGGGCGTCCAGGACATGGGGTGGCAGGGGGACTTCGCGGCGGCTCTTGGAGCTTTTGGGGTACTCCTTGAGGCCGCTCTTGGTATTGACTTCGACGACGAAGAGGCGGGAGCGGCGGCGGTCGATGCTGCGGCAGGGGCTGACCGCGATGATGTCGTCGTCGACAGCCGCGCGCGTGATCGAGGACATCAGGTTGCAGGAACGCTGGATCGCCGAGGCCCCAGTTCCCTTCTCGATCAGAGCGCGTATCCAGCCCTGGACGTCAATGCGGGAGATGGCCCACATTTCCTAGTCCGCCCAGTACGGCGTGATGTGGTTTCTGATGCTGGAGGCGTCGCCGCGCAAGGTGTGCGGCTCGACCACTCGGATTGCACCACTTCTGGTGCCACTCGGCGAACTTCATCGGCCCGATATGGGGGTCGCGCAGGATCCCGCGACGGAGCTTGGCTTCCATCTCCAGACCCCAGGAGCGAGCCTTCCCTTTCAGGGGAAACGATTCGCTGAATCGCTCACCCGCGGTGTTTCGAACCGTGCACTGCCAATTTCCGGACTTCAACTTGCGGAGGTACGAGGGAATCCGCTCCTTGTCTGATCGTGGCGATGACGGCGAGTACCGGAGTCAGCGGCCGGGCAGTGGCCAGCCCGGCACCCCGGATCACGGTGCGGTGCTGCCCTGTCGTTCGTCACGGCTCCACCGCCAAGCAGGTCCGGACGAACACCGGTTTGGCGAATCGGTGATCGTCGGCTATAAATCCGCCGAGCGGGGTCCGCTCGTCGTGTCCCTCCGCTCCGAGGGATCGCGAGCAGCGTTAGATGTGGACAGATATACAGAAGGCACCTATTAGTGCTTTGTTAGGTGGTGTCGTGGGGCTGCCAGCCTCGATAGCGACCGACTTTCTCCGCTCCCCTGACGCCCTGCATGCCTAGGAGAAAATCTTCGAGGTGACCGGATGACTCCGGTGACGCTAGCACTTCAGCAACATTTACCCCTCGCTGTCCCTGTATTGCTCGAACAACAACTCACCGCGGCATCCGGGAACTCCCCCTGCCGCACTCATTCCCTCATCAGGCCGTGCAACTTTCTAGAGGCTGAAGGGTCAACTTCTGTATGCACCACCGCCTGCCGCGCCGGCACCGAGCCTCCCCCGTTCCCCCTACTGCGCATGACCGCCAAGGACTGGCGCTCCCGCCTGCACCCGGAGCGCCGCCTTGAGCACCGCTCCACCTACCGCCGCCTGCCGCAGCCACAACGAGTACCTGTTGACACGGTCAACACGCACTTCACAGTTCACACCCTCGCTCCTGGTGTACACTCCCCACTAGATACCTTCCACCACGACGCGAGTGACGGGGAGCAGCAGTGGCACTGGAGCAGGTCGGTGGACGTTTCCGGATTACCGGTGACCTGGGTCGCGGAAACATGGGCGAGGTGCATCGGGCCGTGGACCTGGAAGCCGCACCCGCTTCGCCTCAGTACGAGGTGGCACTCAAGACGGTGCTGCGCAACCGCACCGGCCTGCTGGTCGACGCTGCGGAGGGGAACAAGGAGACACAGCGCTTCCACCGCGAGGTGAAGATCATGCGCATGCTTTCCCAGGGTCACCCCAACCTCACCCATCTGATCGCAGGCGGTGTCGACGACGCACCGGGTGCCAGCGGTCTCCCTTATCTGGCAATGGAGTTGCTCGACGGCCACACCCTGGGCCTGCTTATGGATGAAGAGCCACAGCTCCCGGTCTCCTGGGTCGCCGCGATCGGCGCGCAGATCGCGTCCGGCCTCGCCGCCGCGCACACGGCTGGCGTCGTCCACCGCGATCTCAAGCCGGCCAACGCGATGCTGCTCCGCGACGGCACCGTGAAGATCCTCGACTTCGGCATGGGCTCGATCGTCGACGACCCCGACCAGACACGGCTGACCAGCACCGGAGTGAGCGTCGGCACGGCACGGTACATGGCGCCCGAGCAGTTCCGCGCCGAGCCGGTATCCGCCGCGGCCGATCTGTACGCGCTCGGCTGCGTCCTCTACGAGATGCTGATCGGCCGCCCCCCGTTCTCCGCGCGGACCGCCTACGAGCTGTCCGTGCAGCACCAGTACGACCCGCCGCCGCAGCTGACCATCGTCCGGCCCGACCTGCCGCAGGCCCTGGTGCGCCTGATCTCCCGGCTCCTGGAGAAGGAACCGGAGAACCGGCCGGAGAACGCCACCCTGATCCGCGAGGCCCTGATCCCGCACGCGCTCGCCCCCGACGCAACGGTCGACCTGCTCGCCCCGGAGTGGACGGCGATGGACCCGGTGGCCCGGCTCCGGACCGACCTGCCGCAGCCCGCAGCCGTGAAGCCGACCCCGGTACCGCGCCGCTCGCCCCGCCTGCCGGAGACCATGGACGTCTTCGGCATCCACAAGAACCTGATCGAGGAGTACGAGAGCTTCACGCGGAGCGCCACCGTCATCCGGGACGCCCGGATCGAGAACTTCGTCGAGGACGACCTGGCATCGAAGTCGCAGTGGCCCGACCCCTGGCTCTCGCTGAATCCGTTCTTCGCCGACGGCGGCCAGGTCACCGACCTGGTCAGGGACGGGCTGCTGCATCCCCGCTGTGCCGAGATCTTCCAAGCCGGCAAGAAGGAGGACGCCCGCCGTCCGGACGGTCGGCCTCTCACTTTCCACCGCCATCAGCGCGAGGCGATCGAGGCGGCCCAGCAAGGCGACTCGTACGTGCTCACCACCGGCACGGGTTCCGGCAAGTCGCTCTCCTACATCGTGCCGATCGTGAACCAGGTGCTGAAGGAGCGGGACACGGCCGCTCCGGGGGCTCCGCGACGGGTACGGGCGATCGTCGTCTACCCGATGAACGCGCTGGCCAATTCCCAGCTCAAGGAGTTGGAGAAGTACCTGCGGCACGGCTTCGGGGAGGGCCGCGAGCCGGTCACCTTCGCCCGGTACACGGGCCAGGAGGACGAAGAACGGCGCAAAAAGCTGCGCCGGAATCCGCCGGACATCCTGCTCACCAACTACGTGATGCTGGAGCTGATGCTCACCCGGCCGGACGACCGCGACGGTCTGATCCGTAACGCCGAAGGCCTGCAGTTCCTCGTCTTCGACGAGCTGCACACCTACCGGGGCCGGCAGGGCGCGGACGTCGCGCTGCTGATCCGCCGGGTCCGCGAGGCATGCCGTGCGGGGCAGAACCTGCAGTGCGTCGGCACCTCGGCGACCATGTCGACCGAGGGCACCTGGGAGGACCAGCGGCGGGAGGTCGCCCGGGTCGCGGGCCGGCTCTTCGGCACCACAGTGCTGCCCACGCGGGTGATAGGCGAGACTCTGGTCCGGGCCACCGATCAGCCCCCGGCTGCCGTTTCCCCCGAGCGGCTGCGGATGCCCGCGGCACCCCGCGCGTACGAGGCACTCACCCGGGACCCCCTCGCCCGCTGGGTGGAGTCCCGGTTCGGCCTTGAGGAGGAGCCGGATACCGGGCGGCTGCGCCGCTGTGCGCCGCGGACCATCGAGTCGGCCGCCGAGGAACTGTCCACCGGCTCCGGGATCCCCGCCGACCAGGTCCGGGAGGCGATCCGCGCCACCCTGGAGGCCGGTTCCCAGGCCAAGCACCCGGTGACCGAGCGGCCCCTCTTCGCCTTCCGCCTGCATCAGTTCCTCTCCAAGGGCGACACCGTGTACACGACCCTGGAGAACCCGCTCACCCGCCCGCTCACCCGCACCTTCCAGCTGGAACAGCCGGGCAGCGGCGGTATGCCGCTGTACCCGTTGTCGTTCTGCCGGGAGTGCGGTCAGGAGTACCTCACGGTGTGGCGCACCGAGGGCCGTGACGGTGTCTTCCGTTACGAGCCCCGGCGTGGCACCTCGGCCTCCGGCGGCCGCAAGGGCGAGGGCTGTCTGTATATCGGGGTGCCGGACGAGGACTACGTCTGGCCCGCCGATCCGCAGCGGGCCGTGGATGACCGGCGGATTCCGGAGTCCTGGCTGGAGCAGGACGCGAACGGTCTGACGGTGGTGAAGAAGACCTACCGGGAGCGGGTGCCCAGGCGCGTCGTCGTCGACTCTCTCGGCGCGGAGAGCGCGGGCGCGGAGGGCGGCGAGGGCCTGGAGGCCGCGTTCGTCCCGGCGCCGTTCCTGTTCTGTGTGCACTGCCAGGTGTCGTACGAGCAGACCCGCGGCCGTGACTTCGCCAAGCTGGCGACGCTCGACCAGGAGGGCCGCTCCTCCGCCACCTCCCTGATCTCGGCCTCCATCCTCAAGTCCCTGCGCGCGGTGCCGGAGAAGAGCCTGGACAAGGAGGCCCGCAAGCTCCTCACCTTCGTCGACAACCGTCAGGACGCCTCGCTGCAGGCGGGCCACTTCAACGACTTCGCTCAGGTGACTCAGTTGCGCGGGGCACTGTACGCGGCGGTCGTGCGCTCCGGTGAGGAGGGGGTGCGCCACGACGACCTGACGGCGGCAGTGACAGAGGTGATGGGCCTCGCCCCGCGCGAATACACCGGTGTTGCCGATCAGCCGCCGTCCATGGAGCGGCGGGCGACGAAGACCTTCCGGGACGTCGTCGGCTACCGCCTCTACCGCGACCTGGAGCGCGGCTGGCGGATCACCATGCCCAACCTGGAGCAGACGGGCCTGCTGCGCATCGACTACGAGGACCTGGAGTGGGTGGCCGCCCGCGCCGAGCGCTGGGAACAGGCGCACCCGGTGCTCCGTGAGATCGACGCGGAGCTGCGCGCCGAGCTGGCTCGCACCCTCCTGGACTACCTGCGCCGGGGCCTGGCCATCGATGTGCAGTACTTCCGGGACGACTTCGACGCACTGAAGGGCGCCAGCGAGGAGCGGCTGACCGGCGCCTGGGTCCTCAGCGACAGCGACAAGCCGAACGTCGGTACGGCCTACCCTTACGGTTCCAAGCCCGGTATGGAGCGCACCGCTCTGTTCCTCTCGCCGCGCGGCAAGTTCGGCAAGTATCTGCGCCGGAACGTCCCCGCGCTGCGCGAAGCCCCGCAGGACGATGTGCAGGGGGTGATCGAGACTCTGCTCACCGTGCTCCGCGACGCCGACCTGGTGCGCGAGGTGGAGGCGACCCCGGAGCGTTCGGGGCCGGCGTTCCGCCGACGTGCGGCGGAGAAGCGCACCGGGTACCGGGTGTCGGCCGCCGCGATCGTATGGCGGGCCGGAAATGGGGAGACGGGAGCGATCGACCCGCTGACCCGCACCTACAACCACGGCGAGGGACCGCGCGTCAATCCCTTCTTCCGCCATCTGTACCGTGACGCCGCAACCGAGCTGGCGGGGCTCTACGCGCGCGAGCACACCGCGCAGGTGCCGCCGGAGGACCGGCTGCTGCGCGAGGAGGAGTTCCGCACGGCCGAACTGCCGCTGCTCTACTGCTCACCGACGATGGAGCTGGGCGTCGACATCTCCTCGCTCAACGCGGTGATGATGCGCAACGTGCCGCCGACCCCGGCCAACTACGCCCAGCGTTCCGGCCGTGCGGGCCGTTCGGGGCAGCCGGCGCTGGTGACCACGTACTGCGCGACGGGCAACAGCCATGACCAGTACTACTTCCGCCGCTCGGAGGCGATGGTCTCCGGCCAGGTCGTGCCGCCCCGCCTCGATCTCGCCAACGAGGACCTGGTTCGCTCGCACGTCCAGAGCATCTGGCTGGCGGAGACCGAGATGAAGCTGGGTACGGCCGTACCTGACATCGTCGACGTGGCGTACGACCCGGAGAGCGGGGACCGGCCCGATCCCCGGATGGTGCTGCCGCTGCACACGCACATCCGTGACAGGTCGCTCGACGAGGGGGCCCGGCGCCGCGCGGTCACCGCCGCGCGCAACGTGCTCGCGCCGCTGATCTCGGACTTCCAGGACACGACCTGGTGGTACGACGAATGGATCGAGGACCGTATCGAGCGGGCCGCGGACAGGTTCGACAAGTCCTTCGACCGGTGGCGTGAGCTGTTCAGGGCCGCCGTGCTCGACCAGTACGAGCAGAACAAGCGGGTGGTGGACCACACGCTCAGCCAGGGCGAGCAGGGCCGCGCCCGCACCCGCCGCCGGGAGGCCGAGACGCAGACCAATCTGCTGCTCAACCGCTCAACCGACAACAAATCGGTGATGAGCGACTTCAACCCCTACCGCTATCTGGCCTCCGAAGGCTTCCTCCCCGGCTACAGCTTCCCGCGCCTGCCGCTGGCTGCGTACATCCCGCGTTCGGGCAACCGGCGCAACGCCGACGGTGACTTTCTCCAGCGGCCGCGGTTCCTGGCGATCCGCGAGTTCGGTCCGGGTGCGCTGATCTACCACGAGGGCGCCCGCTACCAGGTGACCCGGATCCAGCTGCCGCCGGACGCCTCCGGCGATCTCGCGACGGCGGAGGCACGCCGTTGCGACACCTGCGGTTACCACCACCCGGTCCGTCCCGGCCTCGACCGCTGCGCGATGTGCCGTACGGAGCTGACCGGAAAGCGCACCGGCCTGATCCATCTCCACACCGTGTACACCACCCCCCGCGAGCGGATCTCCTCCGACGAGGAGGAGCGGCGCCGGGCCGGTTTCCGACTGGAGACCTCGTACGCCTTCCAGGATCACGGGGTCCGCAAGGGCCGTCTCACCTCACAGGTGACGGACGGAGGAGGTGCCGCCGTCCTCACGCTCGACTACGGTGATTCGGCCACGGTCCGGATCACCAACCTGGGCCGGGTCCGCGACAAGGAGGACGTGCAGGACGGCTACTGGCTGGACCTGGGCGACGGCCGCTGGCTCAACGACCGGGCCGCTGCGGACGCCGTGGAGGGCACCGGGATGCCGGTGGTCGACGAGGACGGCAACGAGAAGCGCCGCCGGAAGCGCGTCCTGCCGTACGTGGAGGACCGGCGGAATATCCTGGTGACGACGCTGGACGAGCCGCTGCCGGAGCCGGTCGCGTTCTCCGTCCTGTACGCCCTGGAGCGCGGCATCGAAGCCGCCTTCGAGCTGGAGGACTCCGAGCTGACGGCCGAACTCCTGCCGCCGCCCGAGGGACCGCGCCGCCGGCTGCTCTTCACCGAGGCCGCGGAGGGCGGAGCCGGTGTGCTGCGCCGGCTGCGACAGGAGCGAGGGGCGCTGGCGAAGGCGGCCCGCGCCGCCCTGAAGATCTGCCACTTCGACCCGGACACCGGCGAGGACCTCGGCGGTCCCGAGGACGGCGAGGAATGCGCCCGCGGCTGCTATGCCTGTCTCCTGACGTACGGCAACCAGACCCACCACCGCCTGCTGAGCCGCCACGCGGCCCGCCCACTGCTGCTGCGCCTCGCGGGCTCGCAGACCGAACGCGAGGACCGGGGAGAGTCCAGGAGCGAGCAGTTCCACCGGCTGGCGGCACCCGCCGCGACCGGGTCCGGCGGCCCCGCCCCGACCAGCAGCGAGGGCTCCACCGCGCCCACTCCGCTGGAGGCCGACCTCGAAGCTCTGATCGCCTCGGGTGATCTCCTCGGCTGGCTGAAGGCCAAGGGCTACCGGCTGCCGGACGAGGTCGAGGTCCTGGTTCCGGAGGCCGCCGCCAAGCCGGATCTGGTTTTCCGTATGGACGGTGCCCATCTCGCGGTCTTCGTCGACCTTCCCGACCACGGCGCCGATTCCACCCGGGACCGCGAGGCCGGCTACCGCCTGGAGGAAGCCGGCTGGGACGTGCTGCGTTTCCGGGCCGGGTCGAACTGGGACGCCGTGGCGGACGACAACGCGACGTATTTCCACACCCGTTGACCGTGACGTACTCCCCTTCGAACCTTATGCTCACCGCCCCGGTCCCACCCCGACCACTCCACCCCGCCGACCCCGAAGGAACCGAGAGACCCATGAGCCCCACGTACACCGCCGGTTCGCTGGTGAACGCCCGCGGCCGGGAATGGGTGGTGCTTCCCGAGAGCGCCTCCGGCATGCTGGTACTGCGTCCGCTGGGCGGCGGCGAGGACGACGTCGCGGCGGTCTTTCCCGCCTTCGAGGAGGTGCGACCCGCCCAGTTCGCGGCGCCGAGCCCGTCCGACCTGGGTGACCAGCGGGCGGCCGGCCTGCTGCGGACCGCGCTGCGGATCGGTTTCCGTTCCGGGGCGGGGCCCTTCCGCGCGCTGGCGTCGATCGCCGTGGAGCCGCGCGCCTACCAGTTGGTGCCGCTGCTCATGGCGCTGCGGCAGCGGACCGTACGGCTACTGATCTCGGACGACGTCGGCATCGGCAAGACCGTCGAGGCCGGCCTGATCGTCAAGGAGCTCCTCGCGCAGGGTGAGGCGAGCCGCCTCGCGGTGCTCTGCTCCCCCTCGCTCGCCGAGCAGTGGCAGGGGGAGCTGCGGGAGAAGTTCGGCATCGACGCCGAACTGGTCCTCGCCTCCACCGTGTCGCGTCTGGAGCGCGGCCTGGAGCTGGGGCAGTCGCTCTTCGACCGGTACCCGTTCACGATCATCTCGACGGACTTCATCAAGTCGACCCGGCACCGCGAGGACTTCGTACGGCACTGTCCTGACCTGGTGGTGGTGGACGAGGCGCACACCTGCGTCGCGGCCGACGACGCGCAGGGCCCGGCCTCCTCGTCCACCAGTCAGCTCCGTTACGAACTGCTGCGGCGGGTCGCCGCCGACGAGGACCGGCATCTGCTGCTGCTCACGGCCACCCCGCACTCCGGCAAGGAATCCGCGTTCCGCAATCTGCTCGGTCTCGTCCGGCCGCATCTGGCCACGGTCGATCTGGAGAGCCCGGCGGGCCGGGCCCGTCTCGCCGAGCACTTCGTCGCCCGTAAGCGGGCCGACGTGCGCCAGTACCTCACCAAGGAGGACGGTCTCGCCGACGACTCCCTCGTCGAGCGGACAGCGTTCCCCTCCGACCGGTGGACCAAGGACGAGCCGTACAAGCTGACCCCCGCCTACCGGGCGCTGCTCGACGACGCGATCGCCTACGCCGCGGACCGGGTGGAGACCGCCGGTCGCCAGGGCAGGCGGGAGGCCCGGATCGCCTGGTGGTCGGTGATCGCGCTGCTCCGGTCGATGGTGTCCTCGCCCGCCGCCGCAGCCCGCACCCTGGAGACTCGTTCCGAGTCCGCCGCCGCCCGGACCGCCGGCGAGGCGGACGCCCTGGGCGCCCCGCTGACCCGTGACTCCTCGGACAGTGACCGGCTGGAGGGCATGGACGTCGCGCCGGGCGCGGCGGAGAGCGAGCAGGGCGATCCACGGCTGCGTGACCTCGCCGCGCGTGCCGCCGAGTTGTACGGCTCGGCGTCCGACGCCAAGCTCAAGGCGCTGACCGCGCATCTCAAGTCGCTGATCGCGGACGGCTACAGCCCGATTGTCTTCTGCCGCTACATTCCCACCGCCGAGTACCTGGCGACGCACCTGGAGAAGAAGCTGGGGGCGAAGACGCGGATCGCGGCCGTCACCGGCACGCTCTCCCCCCAGCAGCGTCTGGAGCGCATCGAGAGGCTGGCCGCCGAGGATGCCGACGACCCGGCAGTCCGCCGGGTCCTGATCGCCACCGACTGCCTCTCCGAGGGCGTCAACCTCCAGCACGCCTTCGACGCGGTGATCCACTATGACCTGGCGTGGAACCCGACCCGGCACGACCAGCGGGAGGGCCGCGTCGACCGGTACGGGCAGAAGCGCGACCAGGTCCGCGTGATCACCATGTTCGGCGAGGACAACGGCATCGACGGCAAGGTCCTCGAAGTCCTCTTCGCCAAGCACCGGCAGATCAAGAAGGACCTCGGCATCTCGGTCTCCGTCCCGGACGAGACGGCCTCGGGCGTCACCGACGCGGTGGTCGAATGGCTGCTCCTGCACGGCAGGCAGGGCACCCAGGAAGGACTCTTCGACCTCGACGGCCACCAGGAGTCCCTGGACCGGATGGAACGGGAGTGGAACTCGGCCGCCGAGCGCGAGCGGACCTCCCGGTCGAAGTACGCGCAGCGCGCCATCCACCCGGAGGAGGTGGCCCGCGAGGTCACCGCCGTACGGGCCGCGCTCGGCGGCTCCGAGGAGGTCCGCGACTTCGTCCTGGAGGCGCTGCGCGACCTGGACGCCCAGATTCGTGACCCCCGCGACGGCTCCGGCGACTTCGCCGCGCAGGTCGGCGGTACGCCGGCCGGTGTGCGCGACGGTCTCGCGGCGGTCCTCGGCGGACGGATCGTAGAGGAGGACCGGGAGATCCCGTTCCGCACCTCACCGGCGATCGGGCGCGGCGAGGCGGCCCTGGTCCGCACCGACCCGGCGGTCGGCGCGCTCGCCTCGTACGTCCTCGGCTCGGCCCTCGACGCGAACACTCCGGGCCCGCGCCCGGCCCGCCGCTGCGGCGTCGTCACCACGGACGCGGTCACCATCCGCACCACCTTGCTCCTGGTCCGCTACCGCTTCCACCTGACGCTGCCGTCCCGCACCGGGGAGCGGCAGATCGTCGCCGAGGACGCCCGGCTGCTCGCCTTCGAGGGCCTGCCGTCCCGGGCCCGCTGGCTCGACGACGACGCGGCCGCGGCGCTCCTCGGGGCACGGGCCGCCGCCAACACCCACGAACAGCTGGCCCGCAACCAGATCACCCGCACCCTGGACGGACTCCCCGAACTGTCCGGTCACATCACCGAGTACGGTGTCGCCCTCGCCGCCGACCTCGACGCCTCGCACCGCCGGGTACGGAAGGCCGACACCAGCGACCGTGCCGAGATCGTCCGCGGCCTGAAGATCGTCCCGCAGGAGCCCGCCGACGTCCTCGGTGTGTACGTATATCTGCCGCAGCAGCCCGCCGCCGTATCCGCCCCTCTCGTGACCGGAGCCGAAGCCTGATGTCCGCCGCCACCCGCACCGCACCGGCCTTCACCGCCGTCACCACCGTCGGCGGACTGCTCCCCGGCGACATCCTCCTCCGCATCGCCGAGGCACGGAACCTGCCGGGCACCAAGTCCGCCGATTACGGGCTGCCGGGCTCGGTCACCGTCCGCGACGAGGCCGAACGCGCCTGGGAGTACCTCAAGCCGCTCTGGCGCGAACTGCGCGCCGCGCTGCCCGCCGATCCGGAGACCGGTGCGCCCGCCGCCGACCCGACGGGCCGGGCCTCCTCCGACTGGCTCTCCCAGCTCTTCCGCAAGCTGGACTTCGGGACACTGACGGAGGTCGGCCCGGACGGAATCCGCGCCGACTCCGATACGGAGACCAGGTTCCGGATCTCGCACCGCCACGGGCCCGCGCTGCTCCACCTGATCCCCTGGAACCAGGAGCCGGACAAGCGGCCGGCGCCCGGGCAGATGCCGCCGCAGTCCCTCGTCCAGGACTGCCTCAACCGAACCGAGGCCCACCTGTGGGCGGTCCTCACCAACGGTCGGACACTGCGACTCCTGCGCGACTCGTCGTCGTTCGCGACAGCCGCGTATGTCGAGTTCGACCTGGAGGCGATCTTCGACGGTGAGCTGTTCAGCGAGTTCGTGCTGTTGTACTGCGTGCTGCACGCGTCGCGGTTCGAGGTGGCAGAGGGGGCGGCGCCGTCCGGGTGCTGGCTGGAGAAATGGCGGACAGTCGCCATCGAGTCCGGCAGCAGGGCGCTCGACCACTTCCGCGACGGAGTCCAGGCCGCCCTCACCGTCCTCGGTACCGGCTTCCTGAGCCACCCGCACAACCGACAGCTGCGCGAGGAGCTGGACGTCCACGCCTTCCAGACGTCACTCCTGCGCCTCGCCTACCGCATGATCTTCCTCTTCGTCACCGAGGACCGGGGTGCGCTGCTCGATCCCGACGCGGACAAGCAGACGCAGGACCGTTACGCCCGCTACTTCTCGACGGCCCGTCTGCGCCGTCACGCCCTGCGCCGGCTCGGCACCGCCCACGACGACCAGTACCGCGTCCTGGAGCTGCTGATCGAGGCGCTCGGCTCCGAGCATGGCCGCCCCGAGCTGGGCCTGAAAGGCCTCGGCGGCCTTTTCAACGACACCTCCGCCGACAAGCCGCTGCACGGCGTCCGACTGTCCAACCGCCACCTCTTCGAGGCGGTCAAGCACCTGGCCCGGGTACGGGACGTCGGCTCCCACCGCTGGCGCCCAGTCGACTACCTGCACATGGGCTCCGAGGAACTCGGCTCGGTCTACGAGGCACTGCTCGAACTGGTGCCGAAGCACAGCGTCACCAACCGCACCTTCGAACTGGTCGACCGTATCGGCAACGACCGTAAGAAGACCGGCAGTTACTACACCCCGTCAGCGCTCACCGAGACCCTCCTCGACTCCACGCTCACCCCGGTGATCGACGACGCCGTCAAGCGCGGCGAGCAGCGCGCGAGCGCCGAGGGCCGCCCGGACCCCGCCGACACCATCGTCGAGGAGCTCCTCTCTCTCACCGTCTGCGACCCGGCCTGCGGCTCCGGACACTTCCTGGTGGGAGCTGCCCGCCGCATCGCCAAGCGGGTGGCGGCCGTCCGCGAACGCAACCCTGAGCCCACCACGGACGCTGTACGACATGCCCTGCACGAGGTTGTCGCCCGCTGCGTGTACGGCGTCGACCTAAACCCGATGGCGGTCGAACTCGCCAAGGTCTCGCTGTGGTTGGAGGCCATGGAGCCGGGCCGACCGCTCAGCTTCCTCGACTCCCGGATCAAGCACGGCAACGGCCTGATCGGGGCGACGCCTTCCCTGATGCGGGACGGCATCCCGGACAAGGCCTTCAAGAAGACCGAGGGCGACGACGAGAAGTGGGCGCGCCAGCTCCTCGCCCGCAACACGGAGGAACGCCGGGGCCAGGGCGGCCTGTTCGAGATCGAGACGGAGACCAAGGTCGCGAATGCCGCCTTCGCGAGCGGCCTGCGCCGGATCACCTCCGCCCCGGCGGACGATCTCGCGGACATCCGCCGCAAGGAGGCCGCCTACCGCGACTGGTCGACATCGACCGAGTACCTGCGCGCGCTGCACGTGGCGGACGCGTGGTGCGCGGCCTTCGTCTGGGTCAAGCACGAGGACTCGCCGCCGGCCGTCACCCACAAGGTGTTCCGGGCCCTGGAGGACCCGAAGGCCGACGCCGCGCCGAAGTCGACGCACGACGAAATCGTCCGGCTGCGGGAGCAGTACACGTTCTTCCACTGGCATCTGGAGTTCCCGGAGGTCTTCGACGTCCCGGAGGAGGGCGAGGCATCGGCGGGGGCGGGGGCGGTCGACCCGGCCACGGGGTGGGGCGGTGGGTTCTCGTGTGTGGTGGGGAACCCGCCGTGGGACAAGGTCGACTTCGAGGACAAGAAGTACTTCAGCGTGGTCGCGCCCGAGATCGCGGAGATCTCCGGGACGGCTCGGCGTACGCGGATCGCCGAGTGGGAGCAGGAGCATCCTGAGGCGGGGAAGCGGTACCGGGAGGCGCGGCGGGCGGTCAAGGGACTCTTCCACTTCGCGGGGGACTCGCAGGTGTTCCCGCTGTGCGCGAAGGGGTTGACAGTCAAGGGGGTCACCATGCTCCAGACGGACACGTTGTTCGCCGAGCGGATGGCCGAGGTTACGACCGCGAAGGGCCGGTTCGGGCTTATCCTCCAGTCAGCCGTCGCGACGGGCGCTGGCTCTCAGCACCTGTTCGCGGACTTCACCCGGCGCGGGGCTTTGGCTTCGCTGTACGACTTCGAGAACCGGCGTCCGAAGTGCCCTGCACTACCGCACGGCGGTAAGTGGTTCGAGGGCGTGGACTCCCGCATCAAGTTCTGTCTGCTCTCCCTCACCGGCCGGGCCACCCACGCGGACGCCAGTCGCATCGGCTTCTTCCTGGCCGAGATCGCGGACCTAGAGGACCCGAGCCGTGTCTTCGCCCTGGACCCGGAGGATCTGGCCCGCATCAACCCGAACACGGGCACGCTCCCGGTCTTCCGTACACAACGCGACGCAGACATCACGGCTGGTGTGTACCGGCGCGTGCCGGTGCTGTGGAACGAGGGCCACCGGGACGGCAACCCATGGGACATGGCTTTCAAGGCGACCTTCTTCCATATGACCGACGACTCCGACCTCTTTCGCAGCCGCGAGCGGCTGGAGGCCGAGGGCTGGGAGCTCAGGGGGAATGTCTTCGAGCGGGGCGGGGAGCGGATGCTGCCCTTGTACGAGGGCAAGATGGCGCACCTCTACGACCATCGCTGGAACGCTTACACCGGAACCGGCAACGAGGACCGCCGCCGTATCAGCGGCACGGAGAAGGCGGACCCGGCCGCCTGCGCCGACCCCCGCTACTGGATCCTTGACGACGGGCCGATTCCCACCGTCCGCCGTGACAAGGAAAGCGAGGAACGCGGCGTTGGCGAACGTCTCGCGGAATTGCACTGGACTCACGACTGGCTCCTTGGCTGGCGCGACGTATGCCGCACGACGGATGAGCGCACCGCCATTCCCGCTTTTCTCCCTCGTGCCGCCGTCGGCCACACCTACCCGCTGATGCTCCCGCGCGTCGCCCCCCCGCTTGCCGCCGCCCTCGTCGCCACCCAGTCCTCCCTGGTCTTCGACTACGTAAGCCGTCAGAAGATCAGCGACGCCCACATGAAACTCTTCATCTGGAAGCAGCTCCCCGTACCCGCCCCCACCGCCCTCGAACCCCACCTCCTCTTCCTTCTCCCCCGTGTCCTCGAACTCGTCTACACGGCCTACGACATGACCCCACTCGCCCGCGACCTGGGAGACGAGCGCGAGCCCTTCCGCTGGGGCGAGGACCGCCGCGCCCAGCTCCGCGCCGAGCTGGACGCCTATTTCTTCCACCTCTACGGGATCTCCCGCGACGACACTGACTACGTCCTGGAGACCTTCCAGTCCCCGACCGGCGGCCTCAAGAACAACGAGATCGCCAAGTTCGGCGAGTACCGCACCAAGCGTCTGGTTCTCGCCGAGTACGACCGCATGGCCGCCGCCGGTCTCACCCTGGAGACCCCGCTCGACGAGAGCGAATCCGGCACGTACAGGTCCACCCTCACCCCACCCCCGGGACAGGGCCCGCGTCACCCGGCCCGCCAGGACGACTGACGTCCGGACAACGCGAGGGGCGCCGCCCGCTACCCAGTAGGCGGCGCCCCTCGGCGTATCAGCGCTCCGCCGCGAACCGCACGAGCTGCCCCCACCCGTCGTGACCGACGGCGAAGGCCGAACGCGCCACATCCCCGGAGTCTCTTACGTGAACGGCCGCGTCTACGATGGCCACCTCCACGCAGCTGTCACCTGACTACCGCTGTAGCTGGACTTGAACCAGTCCGGTTCAGCCGTTCCGCTCGTCATAGCCCTGGCAGCTACCCTCCACCCGTCGCGGCGCACGTCTCGCCCGCCCCCTCGCCGTCACCGGACTCCACGCTCCGACGCCCGCGGCGACCGCCTCCCCGAACCGCCGGCGAAGCCCCCGACCTCTCCACCGGCAGCCGGAGCCTGACCCTCGTCACCCTCCTCGCCGACCACCGGGAGAGGGTGCCACGCCCACCGAGCAGCAAGACCGTACAAGTAGAACTGGCCATATTGTCCGGTATCTAACGGTCCGTTGACTGAGCCAACAGACGCCACATAGGGTCAACCACGCACCACGTGCACATGGGGGACCTGCTTGAACGCCACCGACGCCACCCGCATACTCCGTCAGGCCGAACACGCCTACAGCACGGGTAATTTCGCGCGCACGCTCAACTTGCTGGACCGGATCTCCGCAGACCGTCCCGGCCTCCCCGTGGACGACCGCGCCTCCTACAACGCACTGCGCGCCCTGCTCGCCGAACGCGCGGGCAACTGGCCCGAGGCGGTCCACCGCTGGCTCGCGGTGTTCGGCGCCACTCCGCCCGCGAGCGGTGAGGACCAGCCCTGCGACCTCGGCTGCGACTGCGACGTCCGCACCGTGCTCGACGCTCCGGACGCCACGTCCGGCGAGGCCCCTTGCCTCTGCTGCCCGGCACACACGCTGTGGCGCCTGGTGTGGCAGGCGGCCCGCCAGGGTGCGATCGGCGAGGTCCTCGACGCCGTCCCCGACCCGTCCGGAAACCGCCGCACCGCTGTGCTGCACGCGCTCGCGGTCGGCACGCTGAGGTCGCTCGCCCAGAGCGAGAAGGCCGATCCGGCTCATGCGGTCTTCGCCATCGCCGTCTGGCACCTGCTGCTCGACGACGAGGACCCGCTCCGCTTCGAAGACATGGTGACCGCCCGGCGCGGCGCTCCCCTCAGCGCCGAGGACTGGCGGTCCGCATGCGACACCCTGACGAACCGGATCCGTACGGCATTCCGTTCGGCCGACGAAGCCGACGGCCGCGACATCCTCGACGCCTGGGAAACCGTCTGGAAGATCGAGGAGTACGAGTACAGCGGCGAACTCGTCCGCGGCGAACGCGCCTATCTCCGGACCGAGGAATGCTTCGGCCGATGCGACGATTACCAGCTCGACATCTGGGACGAGGACCCCTTCGGCGATCTCGGCTGCCGGTGCGACGTCGACACCTGGCAGCCACCTACCCCCGACACCACTCCCCCGTGCCTGGGGCTGCTGCTCGGAGGCCGGCCCTGGACCGGCTCCCCCGTCACCGTGGACACCGCCATCGAGCAACTGGAGGCATGCGGTGAAGACCGCGCCCTGCTCGCCGCCTACACCCGCCGTCACGGTGAACCCGCCACCTGGCAGGCGGACTCCGACACCCACCGGGCCTGCGCACCGTTCCTCGCCAACGCCCTGGCCACCAGGGCTCGCGAGCAGTTCACGAAGGGCGACTGGCAGAGCACCCTCACCGACCTCACCTCGGCCGCCAACCTCGGCTTCGTACTCGACCGGCACCACCACGAGATGGCCCGCAAAGCCGGACTGAGCGCCGGCCGGAACGGCAACGGCTACCAGCGGGCCACGCTCGTCCAGCGCATCCTCTGGCTGGAGTCCGCGCACGCGCTCGCTCCTACTGACACCGCGCTTGCCAAGGAGCTGGCAGCCGCCCTGGTCCGGCGCGGCACTGAGGCGCTGAGGACGAAGGACAGGGATCAGGGCCGTGCCCGCTTCCAGCGGGCGCTGTGCGTACATCCCGGCGATCCCGTGGCACAGGCCGCGCTGGACGCACTGGATCTCGCCGACATCGCTTCCGCAGTCACGGGAAACAGGCCGGGCAAGCAACCCGGCCTGCAACGGGTCGGGGAACTTCTGCGCCGCGGGTTCCCTGCGGAGAGCCCAGCCGAGGATCTGCACGAGGTGCACTCCTGGTACTGCGACCGGATGATCGAACGGGCCGCGCGGAAGACGCTCGACGGGAAGAAGAGCGAGGCCCGTCGGGTCCTGCGGCAACTGGCGGAGATCCGGCCCTCCGAGGACGAGTGGGGAGAACTGACCGACGACGGTGACATCGCCCGCCTCCTTCAGGACGCAGCCGTCCGGCAGCTCGGAACACAGTCCGGCGACTACCCCCGGCAGGTCCCCCTGCTGCTCTCCGCCGCCGCGTCCTTCGCGCAGGTCACCGGCGAGAGGAAGGAGTGGCAGGCGCTGGAGACCGTCCTGCCGTTCGCCGCCGAACTGGTCGACACAGGACATTTCTCCGAGCTGATCACCCTCCAGGGCGGGCTGCTGATCACCCCGCGCCGCTCCGCGGAGTACGACCAGCTCGTCGCCGTCGCGTATCACCGGCGTGCCCGCGACCGCCGTGCCGACGGCGACCCCGCCGGTGCCGTACGCGATGAACGCGCCGCGTCCGCGCTGGGGTTGAAGACCGGCCAGCAGACCTCCCTGCCGCTCAACCCGGTTGTGTTCCCAAGCCTCTTCGACTCATCTGAAACACCGGACCCGGACGACCCGCCATACATCCAGGAGACCCTGTGACCGCGCACTCCCGCACACAGATGCCCTTCTTCGGCCCCACCGTGTTCGAACTCCTTCCGCGTGCAGCGCCGGGCATCGGTCAGGGGGACCTCGCAAAGCAGGTGGCCGCGGAGACCTCCCGGGCCCGCCGCGACCGGAACCCGGACCGCGAGCGCGCCCTGAGGGCCGCCCACGACGCGGCCCTCACCCCGGGCGACGCACTCGTCAGTGAACTACTCACACCACCCCTCCCTCCGTCCGCAGCTCCGAAAGGCCCCGCACCCCAGTGACCACTACCCCGCCCGGCACCGACGAGCTGCGCAAGCTTCGCGTCCGCGTCGCGGCCCTCTCCCGCAAACGCGAGGAGGCTGTGACCCAACTGACCGCTCTCCTCAGCGCGTTGCTGCCACTCGACGATCTCCTCGCCGACACAGCGAACCGGTCCGAGCAGTTCGACCGCTCCGGGGGAGGCCGTACTGGACAGCTCGCAGTCGCCGTGCGACAGCAGACGGAAGCCGCTCATCGGATGCTCCGGGCCGAGCTCGCCCGCCATGGCGTACACCCCATGGACCTGGTCGGAAAGATCCCCGACCCGGTGGAGGCACGGGCGACGGGCGTCGAGCCGCATCCGACCGCCCCCGGGGGAACCGTCCTGCGGGAGACCGTCACCGGCTTCCGCCACGGGACCGACTGCCTGCGCCGTGCCGATGTCGTCCTCGCCGTACCCGGACCCGCGCCCGCCGCCGCCGAACAGGCGACACCCGCCGGGCCCTCCGGCGGCGGACCCACGCGGGAGCGCCGCAACCAGCCGCGCCGCACCAGCCGCTCCCGGCGCCGGCAGTCGCTGCCGCTGCCCCGCAAGCCTTCCAAGCGCCACCGCTGAACCCATCCCACGCCGCCCGCTCCCGTCCCCGCCACCCGAAGGGCACGTCATGCCGTACCGCACACTCGGAATCGATCTCGGCACCACCAACTCCGTCACCGTCTGGATGGACGGCGGCGTTCCGGTGGTCCTCCCCAACCGCCACGGCGAGCAGGCCACCGTGTCCGCCGTCGGTACCGGCGCCGACGGGTCCCTCCTGGTGGGCAGCGAGGCGCTCGGCGTGCGCGACCACCTGCCCGGCTCCGTGATCACCGAGGTGAAGCGGCTGATCGGCCGCCGCCATGCCGACGCCGATGTACAGCGGCTGCTCGACGAGCGGCCCGCGGACGCGCCGCCGGTACGGGAGTCCACGGACGGCGGGGTCGAGATCCGGCTCGGCGCCCACTGGCTGACGCCCGTACAGATCTCGGCGATCCTGCTGCGGCGACTGCGCACGGACGCCGAGAACACCGCCGGCGAACCCTTCCCGCGCGCGGTGATCACCGTCCCGGCGTACTTCACGGAACCGCAGTACGCGGCGGTGCGGGAAGCCGGGGAGCTCGCGGGCTTCACCGTCGCACGGATCCTGCCCGAACCGACCGCGGCGGCCCACGCCTTCGGGGTGGAGCGCCTCGTCGAGGTCGAGGAGGACGACATGTGCTCGGTACTCGTGTACGACCTCGGCGGCGGTACCTTCGATGTATCCCTGCTGATCATCGGGTCGGGGTACTTCAAGGTGTACAAGCTCGGCGGGGACAAGTCTCTCGGCGGGGCCGACTTCGACTCCGCGCTGTGTCGGATGCTCACCGAGAAGCGCCTCGGCGGCCGTGACCTCTCCGGGACCGGCGACGCGGCACGGATCCGCGCCGCCGCGGAACGCACCAAGATCGAACTCTCGGATGTCACCGCAGCGGAGATCATCCTCGCGCCGCTCGGACAGAACGGCGGCTCCTGGACGGGAAAGATCACCCGCGACGACTTCGAGGAGCTGATCGGCGCCGAGATCGACCGCACCCTGGAGCTCACCCGCGGCGTGTTGCGCGACGCGTCGAGGACGGCCGAGGACATCGACAAGGTCCTGCTCGTCGGCGGCTCGACCCGTATCCCGCTGGTCCGCCGCCGCCTGGCCGAACTGTTCGGCGAGGAGAAGGTGCACAGCGGAATCGACCCCATGTCCGCCGTCGCGCTGGGCGCCGGCATCGAGGCCGGGCTCGCGTCCGGGCTCGCCTGCCCCTCCGAGCCGTGCCTGACCACCGGGATCCCGCTCACCGAGAGCGCCTGCCCCGACTGCGGCGCCTCTCTGCGCGGGACGGCGACGGTCGACTGCACCGGCTGCCATGTGCCCGCCGCCGAGGGGACCATGAGCTGTCCGGTCTGTGCCGACGACCTCTCCGAGCTGCGGGCGGCCGCCCCCGTCGCCTCCCGCGCTTCGTGCCCACACTGCGGCGAGCAGAACTCCACCTCATCCACCATGTGCCAGCTCTGCGACGAGCCGCTGGACGCGGGCGGACTGAAGTGCCCCAACCCCAAGTGCCAGATGGTCAATGCCACTGGTCTGACCGCGTGTTCGGCCTGTGACGCGCTTTTCCAGACCGACCAGCCGGAGCAGGTCACCGCCCAGAACCTGGGCCTCGCCCTCAATGACGGCACCGTCGCGGTCGTCTTTCCCGCCGGAACGACGTACCCGACCACCTGGCGGAACATCGAGGACCTTCAGGTCCGGCCGGATGGCGCCACCGCGCTGACCTTCCGGTTCATCGAGGGGCCGCACGAGAAGTCCCATGAACGCAACGAGTTCTGCGGGCAGCACACGCAGCTCCTCAGCATGGGCTCCGGCAGCGCAGAGCGGCTGGAGCTTCGGGCACGGATCGACGAGAACCGCACCCTGCACCTCGCCTACCGAGTCGGCGACAGGGAGGAACAGGGAGTGCGGCTGCGCCGCAGCGCCGTCTCCGACGGAATCGGCCGCGATGCCGCTCACTTGCTGGAGAAGATCCGTACCCATGTCTCCGACTTCGGTGACGAACTCAAGGCCGCGGAGCGCGACGCCTTCACGGAACTGGCAGAACAGCTCACCGCGATCGTGCGCGGTGAACCCCTCTGCCGGTCCCTCGACGGATTCCTCGACGAAGCTCGCGACACGGTGGAGACGTGCCGGGACGCCCGCGGCTGGTCGGCCAACGCGTCCATAGCCGCACGCCGGGGCCGGGAGCTGGGCCTCGGCGCGCGGGCCGAAGAGCTGGCCGACGCACGGCGCGCCTTGGACGCGGCACGTGAACGGCACAATCTGCCCGCGCTGCGCGCAGCGACGGAGCACGCCCGCAGCCTGTGGCGGCAGCTCGACATCACCACCTGGCGGTCCATGCTCGCCGCTCACGATGCCGAGCTCGGCCGTTTCCCGGAGTCCGTACGCCGTCCCGTCCTGACTGCCTGGGACGACCTGCGCGCCGCGGTCTCTCGCGGCGACTACGCCGCCCAGGACGCCCTGCACGTGAAACTGAACGAGCTCGCCGGTCACTCGCAGGCACCCACCGCGGCGGCGCGCAACCAGCGGGACAGCGCCCAGGTGTTCCCCGAGCGCCGGTAGCCGAACGGGGCGTGGTGAGCGTCCAGCACACCGAACATACCGATTGACACCGTCAACACGTAGGCTGGACGAACTTCGTACCACCTGAGCCACCCGCATCCAGGAAGGTCCCCATGCCGCAGCTCCCCGACCGTCTTCCCGGCTTCCCGGACTTCCGGATCACCCTGCCCAAGGGTGCCGGGGAGGCTCACGGCTTCCTGCTCACCGTGGCTGGCGACAACGGCTCGCACAAGTTCCTGGTGAGCACGGGGTCGGCGGTGTCGGCGGAGGACTGGCCGGGGCTGAGTGACTCCTCACGCCGGCTCCGTGCCGAACTACGGGAAAACGGGACGCTGACCGACGGCCCCCGGCCCGGTACCTGGACCGCCTCTCGTGACATCGTGTGCAACTCACCGTCCGCCGCGGCCTCGCTGGTCCTCGGCTACGGAGCCACCGGCCCCGGCACCTGGCGCAGCACCGAGGACGGCCACCGGCTCGGCGACTTCCTGCCGCAGAGCTGGCGGGCCCCGCAGAAAGCCTGGCTGGTGCGGGGGAACAACGTCTCCGGGCAGAACCTGGTCCGCCGGCTCTGGCTGAAGGAGGGCTTCGTCTCGATCGGCGCACCCCATCTGCCACAGGTGGACGAGCCCGACCCGACCAAGAGCGTGCTGCGCCGCTTCGTCGAGGAGGGTTACGAGGGCTCGGCAACCTACCACCAGAAGCGCGGTCTCGTCGACGAACTGCACGCCTTCTTCACCCAGATGCGGATCGGCGATACCGTCGCCACCCTCAGCGACGGCCTGCTCCACCTCGGGCGGATCACCGGCGACCTGGTGCAGTCCGGCTCCCCCGGCGGGCTCTCCAACCTCCGGCGCCCGGTGACCTGGCAAGAGACCGCCCATCCATACGAGGAGCTGCTGGAGGAAGTGCAGCAGAAGCTCTCCGCCCAGCACGACGTGGTCGACCTCACCCCTGTCCTGGACCAGCTCACCGCGCTCACCGGCGGCCCGGGGACAGCTCAGGAGCAGGCCGGGCAGGTCCTGGAATCCTCCGAGCAGCGCGTCCTGACCTTCCCCGAGGTCACTGACGATTTCGCCCGGACGCTCCTCGTCCACGACCGTTCCTTCCTCGACGAACTGCGTGAACTCCTCCTCGACGAGCGGCAGACGGTTCTCTACGGGCCGCCCGGCACCGGAAAGACATATCTGGCGCTGAAGCTGGCTGAGTACTTCGGCGGCGGCCCGGAGCAGGTCAAGATCGTCCAGTTCCATCCGTCGTACGCGTACGAGGACTTCTTCGAGGGATTCCGGCCGGTCGAGGACCCCGACACGCGGGAGGTCGCCTTCCGGCTGACGGCGGGACCGCTGCGCGAGCTCGCCGGCACCGCCTCCGAAAAGGCCAACCGGCATGTGCCGCACTTCCTGATCATCGACGAGATAAACCGGGCCAATCTGGCAAAGGTCTTCGGCGAGCTGTACTTCCTCCTGGAGTACCGCAAACGCTCGGTGCGACTGACCTACTCCGGGGACGACTTCGGGCTGCCGCCGAACCTGTACGTGATCGGCACCATGAACACCGCAGACCGGTCGATCGCGCTGGTGGACGCGGCGATGCGGCGCCGATTCGCCTTCGTGGAGCTCTCCCCCCGCGTGGAGCCCACCGCCGGTCTCCTCACCCGCTGGCTGGAGCGCGAGGGCAAGGACCCCGAGCCGGCCCGCCTGCTCGACGCCCTCAACATGGCGATCGACGACCCTGACTTCGCCATCGGCCCGTCCTACCTGATGAAGCCCGGCGTATACCGCGAGGGCGGCCTCGACCGGACCTGGCGCACCAAGATCCTCCCCCTCCTTGAGGAGCACCACTACGGCGAGGGCATCGACATCGCCGCCCGCTACGGCCTGGACGCGCTGCGCGAGCGGATCCGGCGGTCGTGAGCGGGAACGCGGCGGGCGGTGCCGCCCCGGCGCACAGTGGCGCCCCGGGCGAGATCACACTGCGGGAGTACGGCGCCGCCTTGTCCGTACCACTGGACGCGTCCACCGGGCGGGCCCTCGTCGCGGCGAAGTTCCTCGACAGTGCCGCGCCGGACCCCGAGCGACCCGGACACTGGCGGCTGCGGGCGGGCCACCAGGTCGGTGCGGTCCGGCTGCCGGGCGGGACGGTACTGCGGATCGCGCCCAAGACACCGGTGGGGCGGCTGTTCTTCCTGCTCGGCTTCAGCCTCGATCCAGGTGGCGCCTGGCGCGACAGACGTGAGGGCACAGTCGGCACCGGCGAGCACGACGGGGTGGTACCCGCGCTCGCCTACGCGGTGGAGCGGCAGATCGACGCGGCGCTGCGGCAAGGGGTGCTCCAGGGCTACCGCCAGACGGCGGAGTCAGCCCATGTGGTCCGGGGCCGACTCCGGGAGGCCGAGCAGATCCGGCGCCACTTCGGCCGCATACCACCCGCCGAGATCATCTACGACGCGTACACCGCCGACACCGCCGAGAACCGCATCCTGCGCGCCGCGGTGGAACGGCTGCTGCGGCTGCCGTCCGTTCCCGGGCCGGTACGCCGCCGTCTCGCCCACCAGCGCATCCGCCTCGCGGACGCCGGTCCTCTGGTCCGCGGCAAGGACCTGCCGCACTGGCAGCCGTCCCGTCTCAACTCCCGCTACCAGCCCGCCCTGCGGCTCGCCGAGGCCGTACTGCGCTCCACCTCGCCCGAGCACCGGACCGGCCCGCTCGCCCTGGACGGCTTCCTGCTCGACATGAACCAGCTCTTCGAGGACTTCGTGACGGTCGCACTGCGCGAGGCCCTCCGGGAGTACGGCCTGACGGCGCGGCTGCAGGACGTACACACTCTCGACCCGGGCGGCCAGGTCCGGATGAAGCCAGATCTGGTGGTGTACGGCGCGGACGGCCGTGCACCTGTGGCCGTCGTCGACGCCAAGTACAAGATTGAGAAGCCTCACCGGGTTCACGGCTACCCGAACGCGGACCTGTACCAGGCGCTCGCCTACGCCACCGTGCTCGGCCTGCGCGAGGCGCATCTGGTGTACGCGGCGGGCCGCCTGCCCGAGCGGACGACCGAGGTCCGCGGCACCAGCGGTCTACGGCTGTTCCAACACAGTCTCGACCTGACCTCGGAGCCCGCGGCGCTGCTGCGGACCTTCCGGGAGCTCGCCGCCCGCCTGGCCGGGCCCACCGCCTGACACCCACGGAAAGGGGGCCCACGGCCCATGCCCCGACTCGCCTTCGCCCAGAGTTTCTGGGACGGATTCGACACCCTGGAGAAGCCGGTCCGGGCCGGCGTCCGCAAGGCCATGACGAAGTTCCAGGCCCTGACCGTGGCCGAGCTCAACGCTGACAAGGGTCTGCATCTGGAATCCGTGGAAAACGCCCGTGACCGGCGGATGCGCACCGTACGGATCACCGACTTCTGGCGCGGCGTGGTCCTCGCGCCGGACGACGGCAGCGATCTTTTCCTCCTCGTCCATGTGCTGCCGCACGACGACGCCTATACCTGGGCGGCGAAACGCCTGTACAGCACGAACAGCGCCACCCGCGGCCTGGAGGTACGCGACGCGGTCGCGCTGGACGAGCTGACACCGCTGTACGAGACGGCGTCCCGCAAGGCGCCGAAGCTGCTGTTCTCCGGCGTCTCCGACGGAGTCCTGCGCGAACTGGGCATCGACGCGCAAGTATTGCGTGCGGCGCGCTCGATGGCGGACAAGGCGCAGCTGGAGGCGTTCGCGACGCTGCTGCCCGAGGACCAGCTGGAGGTCCTCCAGTACCTCGCGGAGGGATTCTCGCCGGAGGAGGTCTACCGGGACGTGGTGGCCGTACGCCGCCCGGTGGATGCACCGCCCGAGCCGGACGAGGACCTGGCCACCGTCATCAGCAATACCACCGCCCGGATCCGTCTCGTCACCGGCCCGCAGGAGCTGGAAGAGATCCTGGCAAAGCCGTTCGCGGCCTGGCGGGTCTTCCTGCACCCATCCCAGCGGCGGGTCGCCCACCGCACCTCGTACGGCGGCCCGGTGCAGGTAACCGGCGGCCCGGGGACGGGGAAGACGGTGGCCGCGCTGCACCGGGTCCGGCACCTGCTGAGGCGGTCGCCGGACAGCAGGATCCTGCTGACGACGTACACCAACGCGCTGGCCGCCGGACTCCGCGACACGCTCAGTCTTCTCCTCGAAGGCGACGAACTCCTTCTCTCCCGGGTCGATGTCACGACCGTCGACGCCTATGCCAACGGTGTCGTGCGGCAGCACACCGGCGTCACCCCGAAGCCGGTGGGCGACCGCGACCAGCGGCAGCTCTGGGAGAAGGCGGTCAAGCAGCTGGATCTGCCGTTCCAGGCCCGCTTCCTGGCGCAAGAGTACCGTCACGTGGTACTCGGCCAGGACATCCGTGATCTGGACGGCTATCTCGCGGCGAGCCGGCGCGGACGCGGCACCGGCCTCGGAGCGGCCAGGCGCGGGCTCGTGTGGAACGGCGTCGAATGGTTCGAGAAGCTGCTGCTGGAGCGCGGTGCCACCACCCACCTGCGGGTCTGTGCCCGGGCGGCCGATCTGCTCGCCGTCGGCGCGGCCCCGTACGACCATGTCGTGGTGGACGAGGCGCAGGACCTGCACCCCGCGCAGTGGCGGGTGCTCCGGGCCGCCGCCGCCCCCGGCCCCGACGATCTGTTCCTCACCGGCGATCCGCACCAACGCATCTACGACTCACGGGTGTCGCTCGGCTCGCTGGGGATCGCCACCGCCGGCCGCAGCTTCCGGCTGCGTCTCAACTACCGCTCCACCGAGGAGATCCTGGTCTGGTCGGCGCGGCTGCTCGCACCGGTCAGCGTGGACGCCCTGGAAGGCGACGGAACCGACACCCTGGCCGGCTACCGCTCGCTGCTGCGCGGCCGCCGACCCGAGGCCGGCGGGTACTCCACCCAGCCGGAGGAGTACGTCGCTCTCGTGGACCGGGTGCGGGCCTGGATCGGTGAAGGGCTCGCACCTCACGAGATCGGAGTATGCGCCCGGTTCAACCTGGCACTGGACGCGGCGGAGTCCCGGCTGAAGGACGCCGGGATCCCGGTGGTGCGGGTGAAGGGGCAGGTCGCCGCAGAGACGCCAGGGGTCCGGCTGGCCACGATGCATGCCATGAAGGGGCTGGAGTTCAGGGCGGTCTCCGTGCTCGGCGTCACGAAGGGAACGGTGCCCTTCGCCCGCGAGATCACCCCGCTGGAGACGGACGCACCGCAGCACGAAGCCGACCTCCTGCGCGAGCGTTGCCTGCTCTTCGTCGCCTGCACCAGAGCGCGCGAGGCACTGAACGTGACCTGGACCGGAAGACCGAGCGATTTCCTGCCGACCCCGGTGTGAACGGGTGTCTCCGGGGCTGCGGGGCCCGGCACCGCGGCGGCTCCGTCTCCCGGAGCCGCCCCGCCGGATGTCCTCAGTCCTCCGGGGCGAGAGCGCCGGAGGAGAGTCCGTCGCGGGCCAGCTCGGCAAGCCGGCGACTGAGCTCGGACACGGCCCGCATCGTCGCCTCGAATTCGGTGAGCTCCCGGAAGGCCGCACCGTAGCGGCGCTGTTCCTCGATGGCCAGTTGCGGAATCCTGGCACCCTTGGCCTCCAGCCGGTAGGTGCCGGAGGCACTGGTGGCACGGCGGGTGTTGGCCGGGCTGCGCAGGAAGCCCTGGAGGTAATCGGTGTCGAGCTGGTCGCTGGCGGAGACCGGCTCCGGGCCTTCGTAGGTCACGAGGCCTGCCCGGAGGAGTTCGGCGACGCCCGCCGTGGCACCGTCGAGCGAGCCTGCCCCCGTACCGGGCCGCAGCTGAGGCAGCAGTGCGGCCAGCCGGTGCAGCTGCTCCTCCAGATCGTTACGGAGGGCCGTGAACTCGCCGGAGTAGTCGCGGTGCACGGCTTGGAGGTGGCTGCCCGGGGTGAGGTCGACCATGTCGTCGAGGAGACCGATCGAAGGGACGTCCACGATCTGCTCGGGGCGGGGGGCGAGGCTGCCGTCGGGGTCGTTGGCGGTGAGGTCCACCATCCGCACCGTGGGCGGGGGGGCGTCGGCCGGCCCGGGACGGCGCAGAGTCCAGAGGTGAACGGGGAGGGCGTGCGAGGAGGCCGTGCCCGGCGGCAGGGCGACCACCTGGGTGAGGATGCCCCTGCGGACCAGCTCGGCCCTGATCCTTCGCCCGGCCTTGCGGTAGGCGACCGAGGCGGGCAGCACGATCACCACGTGCCCGCCCGGCGCGGTGTGTGCGTAGGCGTGCTGCAGCCAGGCGAGTTCGCCCTCCGCTTTGGACGGGGTGCCGAGTTCCCAGCGTGGATCCAGAAGGAGTTCCTCGCGGCCCCATCCGGTGACGCCCACCGGAGGATCACAGACCACGAGTTCGGCCCGGAGGTCGGGCCATCGGTCGTTGCGGAGCGAGTCGCCCGTCTCGATCCGGGTGTCGGGCATCGACGACAGGGCGGCACGGAGCCTGGCGAGCCGCGCGGAGTCGGCATCGGCCTCCTGCCCGCGGCAGAGCGCCCCGGTCTGCCCGGCGACGGAGAGGAGCAACAGACCGATGCCGCAGGCAGGATCGAAGACCGTCGCCCCGGTCGGCAGCGGCGGCGCGAAGTGCCGTACGGCGAGGGCCAGGCGGGGGGACGTCACCTGATCCGACCCTGCGCGCCGTACGGCGTCGGCGAAACGTTCGGTCAGTGCGTTCACGACGTCAACGGGCCGCTCGGTTTCGGCGAGTGAACGGACGCGCGCCACGGCCTCTCGCGGCAGGCGCAACCCCGGCAGCTCTCGACCGTGCGCTTCGGAGAGCAGCTCGGCCACATCGGCGAGTCCGGCGATCATGTCCTCTCCGTAGGCTGCCCGCAGCTCCTGCCAGACCTGGACCTCGACCGAGACCTCCTGCCCCTTCCGCTGCTTCTCCAGCCACGCCTGGACTTCGGCCAGCGCAAACAGGGGGCTGCTCGCCCCACCTCCCGAGGGCGCGGGAAAGTCCTCGTAGCGGCGCCGCCAGTTGGACACGGCGGCGCGGGTGACGCCGGCCAGCCTCGCGATCTCTGATCCCGTGACGAGGGGGCCGGTGGCGGGGGCAGCTTGGTCCGACATGTGGCCACCGTACACGCAGTGGCCGGACAATGAGAACATCGACATCACGTTGACAACGTACACACATCACTGTCATCGTTCTGCGTGTACAGGTGAAACTTCGTCAGCCTTCTTGCACCGGCCCCGCAGACGCTCGGAGAACTCCCCCATGGCCACCCACACCGCAGTCCGCACCGTCTATCGACTCCCCACCGTCTCCCCGACCCCCGAGGCGATGTTCGAGGCCCTCAACCACGAACAGCTCGACCGGCTGGGAGCCGAACTGCACCACCCCGAGGCCCTCTGCGTGCCCGCGATCTACCTCACCTACGGCAAGGAAGAGGCCGCCGACACCTGGTGTGCCCCCAACGCCCGTACCACCGGAATCACAGTCTTCGAACCCGTCCGCCGCACCGGAGCCCTGCTGCTCCTCGCCGTCGACGGGCAGGTCTACGCCGTCACCTGCGGCAACGGTTACCGCCTGGTTCCCGATGCCCTCAAGGACAAGCGGTTCGGCCTCCGCTTCGCCATCCGCATGATCGACCCCCGGCACATCAGCGGTGCCGTCACCAAAGCGCTCGGCCGACCGCGCACCGACATCTCCCTGGTAGCCGCCGGCACCTCGGTCCCGGCGCTCGGCATCCGCGACCAGGCACGGGTGGTCCGCCACCTCGGCGGCCACCTCGACGACGTCCCGCTCACCCGAAGCCGCCACGCCAACGGCCGGGCCTGCACCGCCCAAGGCGGTGTCGGCCTGCGGCTCCCGCTCGGCATCGAGCCGGCCGACCTGGTCGAGGACCTGCGCACGATCACCCGGGTCTGCCAGGACGACATCCCGCACCCCGAGCTGGAATTCGTCGACCACATCGTCCCGGTCACCGACACCGTCACCCGCGCCGCACTCGAGGCCGCCCTCGACCGTCTGCTCGGGGCCCCCGCCGACGGACGGATCTCGTTCTCCGTACCCCTCGACCTGCACGAGACGTACGCCGAGGCCACCGCATACCGGACCTGCATCGGCAGCACCGAGGCTTACCTTTGCAACGACTTCGACCTGGAGTACGTCCTCACCCGGGCTAGGATCCACCGCCCCGGCACCCGTATCGCCGCCCTGCGCGACGGCACGGTGACCCTCCACCGCGACCCGTCACCCAGATCCTCCGTCCCGCTGGCAACCACCCACGCCCTGGACTGGATCCAGGCCGATGTCTCCCTCGGTCCAAGGAGGTACTGCCTTCTGGACGGAGACTGGTACGAGCTCGGCGCCTACTACATCGACTCCGTCCGGGACAACCTGCGACAGATGTTCACCAATGCCGACGTGTACGGCCTGCCGCACTGGCCCGAAGGTGCGAACGAGCGCGCCTACAATCGGGCGGTCTCAAAGGCCCGGCCCGATTGGCTATTCCTCGACGGCGAGTTCATCAATAACCCCCTCAAGCGCACCGACCGGGTCGAAATCTGCGACCTGCTGACTCCGGACGGTACCCTTATCCTCGTCAAGCAGTCCGGCTCCTCCGGCTCCTTCTGCCACCTCCTCGGGCAAGCACAGGTCGCCGTCGAACTCCTCCTCAACTCGCAGGAGGCGCGCTGTCAGTTCGTCCGCCGGGTCGCACGGGACAGCGACAGGAGAATCAGGCTGGCCGAGGACTTCACACCCCGTCGGCTGGTCCTTGCGGTCCGGCACAAGTCCGGAGCTACCTTCACCCCTGACTCGCTTTTCGCCTTCTCCCAAATCACGCTCCACCAGACAGCCAGGGAGCTCACCACCCGCGGGGTAAGTATCGAGGTCGTTCCCGTGCCGACGGCAGCCGAGATCGCTCGTACCACCGCGGCATGACGGCAGCCCGCACCAACGGTCCATCGACGCTCGCCAAGGCAGGCGTGCGCTGCGTGCCGAAAACCTGCTCGTCGGGCTCACCCGGGGCACGAAACGTCTGGAGCCCTCCGAGAGCGGGGCTGTGACGGCGGCGGTGAGGACTGCACGGCGATTACCCTTGGGGCGCCTTGACCAGAATTCCCCTTGGGGGTCCGGGGCTGGCCCACCTCATCCAGGAATGCGCCCCGCCCTTTGGTGACAGATCGTTTCACGACCTCGACGTCGAGCCCTCGGGCGACTCCGTATAGGAAGACGCTGTGCTGGCGCCTCTGTCTGCCCAGACCTTCGCTACCCTTGGACGCGAGACCAAGGGCTCATCGAACAGGCGTCTCGTTCCCAGGCCGGTCCGAGCGGCTCGGCAGGTTGCGAGCATAGGCTCGATCAACATCTATGGGTATCCGAGATATCACTGCGATAGCCGCGTCGAAAACTCACGAAGCACGCGACGATCCACCCTCGCCTCGGTCACCACTAAGAGCTCAGGCAGTCTGCACATCCGCTCAGTTGCCCCCGCTGGGGGACGTCGGACCTGTCGAAATCAGCGCACCGAACGCTCAGCGTCGCCTCCCTGCTGTGCCCCGTCGATGCCGGCCACCTCGTCGGCGCATGGTCTGCCGGATTGAGCCCCTGGCATCCCATCAGAATCGCGAACTGATTTTCAGGAGGCCACGGTCGCGGAGGGCATACGCCGAGGGCCATTCACCCGGCGCCCAGGCATGGGGTTCTTCGCCGGCAGCCAGGCTTTCGAGCAGGACACGTTGCCGATCGTTCAGGGCAGACCACCGATGCACACGGACCAGCCCACACCGCGCCCCCACACTTTACATAGAGCCGAAGGAGTGACTGCTGGCAGTGGGAATTCTCTGGGACTCGCGGCTGCATCAACGGGCACGGTCACGAAAGAGCCGAAAGTCTATTTGCGCAGGTCACAGTGCCGACCGGTCTCTTCCGGGACATCTGATCGGAACCACCAGGCTCGGTGCATCACTCATTGTCGCCCCATCGCCTTGAGAAGGGCGGCGCTACCACATGCAGCGCTGCCGGATGACGGCTACATACACCCCTCACGCGGAGTGAAGGCCCCTGCTCGGCCGACGACCGACACCGAACCCTGACGTTCGCCCGGGCCCTCCCTCTCTTGACGCTCATATGACGCTCGGGCCCCGGAGATCGCCGCAGTCGCGCCCATCAGACGGTCTCTGACCTGTACTTACCTTCAACCAGGCCCAGGCCGACGTCTTCCCGATGACGCACCACGTGGAGTGCGTGGCGATCCTGGAGCCGGTGAAGAAGGACGCCTGACCTGGTGTTTTGCCGCCGTGCGGACAACGAACCGGCCCCTTCTTCCTGCTCCCTGAGCAGGAAGAAGGGGCCGGTTCACGTGCTCCACGCGGTGGTGATCACTGGGGCCTTCCGGCAGCGCGCGGGGCGGGAGCGCTGAGCGGTGGAGCGGTGGTGTCCCCGGCCGGACGTACCCCGGCGGCAGGGCTGGTCGCCCGCGCACCCTAGGGGAGACAACTCGGCTTGTACGACCGATGGTTGACGCGGGTGGCGCCCGCAGGTGGACGCGGTGGCCGTGCCGGCGCCGGAAGGATGCTCGGTGACCGACCACCGGAGGAACACAGTGACACCAGAGGTATCAGCCGCATCCGCCGTCGAGGACCACCGGGGCAGGCGTCCGGCGTCCCGGCGCGGAGTCCTCATCGCCGCCGGGACAGCACTCGCCCTCGCGGGCTCCCTGTCCACCGCCGCCGCGGCGCCCGCCCCCGCCGAGGTACCGCGATCCGGGTCCGGGTCCGGGTCCGGGGGAGTCTCGGTCGAGGGCGTCTGGCGGATGGACGGATACGGGACCGTCGTCTCCATCCACGGCCGCGATCTGCGGTTCTGGGACACCACCGAACTGAGCTGTCTGCCCGGAGGCACCGCCCGGAGCGCGGGCGGGACCGGCCCCGGCGGCGCCGTGCGTTTCGACAGCCCGGAGTACAGCCTGACGGTGACGCCACAGGCCGGCGACCGTGCGACGCTACGCGCCCATGGCGCTCTGGGCCCCCGCGCCCTGCGCCGGATCGCCGCACTGCCGCCACGCTGCGAACAGCCCCCGCCCACCGGTCCGGTGGCGGTCTTCGACGTCTTCTGGCAGACCTTCAAGGAGAACTACGCCTTCTTCGAGCGCCGGGGCGTCGACTGGGACGCGATGCGGGCCCGGTACCGTCCGACGGTGCATGCGGGCACCACCCAGGAGGAGCTGTTCGACATACTCTCCGCGATGGCCGCGCCCCTCCAGGACGCCCATGTCGGCGTGGAGGCCTCCGATCTGGGCCGCGTCACCTCCGGGCAGCGCGCCGGGACGGTCCTCCCCGACGACGCCTACGACGAACGCGTCCGTGCCTTCGTCGAGCGCCGCGACCTCGGCGGTACCGCGCTGGAGACGCATGCCCGGGGTGCCATCGGCTACGCGGAAGTCCCGGGCGGAATCGGCTATCTGCGGATCGGCCGGTTCGGGGGGTACACAGCCGGCTCTCCCACCATCGAAACCGACGCCGCCGAACTGGACCGGGTGCTCGACCGTATCGTCACCCGGGCCCGCACCCGGGGTCCCGGTGCCTGGCGCGGACTCATCGTCGATGTCCGGGTCAATCAGGGGGGCAGTGACGAACTGGGCCTGCAGATCGCCGCCCGGCTGACCGACCGAGGCTATCCGGCCTACCGCAAGGAGGCCAGGAACGACCCCGATGACGACACCCGTTTCACCCCCCGGTACACCGCCCGCGTGGCCCCGGCCCAGGGAGTGCCCCGCTACACCGGCCCGATCGCCGTCCTCGCCTCGGGAGCCACCGTCAGCGCGGGCGAGACCTTCGTCAAGGCCCTCGCCGAACGCCCGCTGCCGACCACCCTGATCGGCGAGCACACCCAGGGCGCGCTCTCCGACATCCTGGCCCGGGCCCTGCCCAACGGCTGGCGCTTCGGCCTCTCCAACGAGCGGTACACCACCCCGCGCGGGAACTCCCACGAAGGCCCGGGCGTACCCCCGCAGATCACCGTCCCCGTCTTCACCGCGGCGGAGTTCGCCGCCGACCGCGACTCCGCGTTCGACCGGGCGGTCACCCTGCTCACCCGGCGCCGCTGAGCCCCTGCGCCGCTGAGCCGCTGACCCCCGCCGACACCCCGGTGGTGCCGGTCCCGATGACCGGGGCCGGCACCACCGTCCGTCGCCAGGTGTCCTCGCTCTCCACGGAGAAGAGGAGGCGGCCGGTAAATCGGTTGCCACTGCTCCGGGGGCTGTTGTTAACCTGACGGAGCTCCGCCGATCTGTTCTGGGCCCGCTGTGCCCTGGAAGAGGGATTTTTATGTTTCGGCCCGCGCCGAGCGCGCCTCGCCGCACCGCCTAGCCGTCCGTTTCCCTGACACCGTCCTCGCCGGACGGCGGACCGGACGTGATTCTCCGGTGCTCTGAACCAGCCCACGCCTCCACGTCCGCACCTGTGTCGCGGCGAGCGGGTGGGTGTCTTCGTCGAGCCGCTCGGCCTGCTCTTGCTGTCATGACGGACTTCTCAGCAAGGAGCACCCCGGGTGTCCAGTACCCAAAGGACCCTCCCACCCCTTCCCCACACCGTCCCGACCGGCGCGTTCACCTGCGCGTTCACCTGCGCGTGGGCAACTCGTCGGGAGCTGCCATGCGTCCGATGACCCGGGAAGAGATACGCGGCGCGATCGTGAACCTGGACTCGACCGACAACAGGGTTCGGCTGCCCACCTGGTTCGACGATGTCCGCTGGGACCGGGTCGACTACCTCGGATGGCGGGACCTGCGCTCCCCGCAGCGTGCCTACCTCGTCACCGAGGCCGACGATCAGGCTTTGGGAGTGCTGCTGCGGCAGGCCCCGAACGACGCGGCACACGGATCGCGCGCGATGATGTGCGACCTGTGCCGGTTCACCCGCCGGTTCAACGAGGTGTCACTCTTTACCGCTCGACTCCCGTCCCGGGACAAGCGCGAGCGTCTCAATACGGTGGGCCTGCTCCTCTGCACCGACCTCGACTGCGCGGTGAAGCTGCACAGCAAGCCGATCCGCCAGCCGTTCGATCCCCCGGTCGAGGAAATGATCGAGCGACGCCGTGTGGGCATGCGTTCCCGCACGATCACCTTCATCCATTCGGTGTCCGAAAGGGAGCGAACCACTCGGCGGAAGAGGTGAGGGGGTCACCCGGGGGGAGGCCCTGAAACCCCCCTGCCGTCACGGCCGAGGACGGCCGCCCATGCACCGGGGCCGAGCTTCACTGCGAAGCTCGGCCCCGTGGCACGGGCGGCCCCGCCCGGCCCCAGCGGCGCTCGTTTCCGGTCACCTTCCCCATCCGCCACAACGCACCCACCCGTCCCTGGGTGTCCCCCGTGCGCGAGGCCTGAGGCAGAACGTACGGTTCCCCGCCGCACCTTCGCGCGATCGACGCTCTCCGTGACAACACGGCCACTCCACAGGGGAGTTGAGCGGCCGGGCCACCCCTCGGGCGCTCATACCTGATGTCCGGTTTGCGCCGCGTTCGGTGGTCCCCTCCTGTGCGAGACTCCCGGCTGAGCGGGAGGGGAGCCCGGCCCGCTCGCGTGGACGAACGCCGATCGGAAGGGGAAGACATGAGACGCCTGACCGTCACTCTTGCTTTACTGCTCTCCCTGCTGGGCATCACCGTGCTGACCGCGCCGTCGTCAGGCGCCCAGGCGCGGACCGCGCCGTCCGTACCAGCGGGGTGGACCGCTGTCGAGGGAAGTGACGTATCGACCAACGCGGTCTACGCACTCCGGTTCATCGAGAACAATCTGCATGTCTCCGCCGAACTGGGCTACAGCGGTGCGGACCATGCGACGCTCCGCGCCCGCGCCTCGCTCATCGGCCCCTGGGAGCGCTTCGAACTGCTCTGGCAGTCCAGTACGTCCTCCTACGTCCTGCGGGCCGTGGAGAACGGCCTGTTCGTCTCCGCCGAGATCGGTTACGGCGGCCCGAGCCACGCGATCCTCCGGGCCCGTGCCTCCGCCGTGGGGCCCTGGGAGCGCTTCGGCCTGCTGTACAACGCGAGTCTGGGGCGCTACGTCCTCCAGTCCAAGGCGAACGGTCTGTTCGTCTCCACCGAGCTGGGTTACGGCGGTGCGAGCCATGCCGTGCTCCGGGCCCGTGCCTCCGTCATCGGCCCCTGGGAGCAGTTCGTCTTTGTCTGATCGGCTTTGTCTGATCGGCTTTGTCTGATTACCCATCGGACGACCTCTCGACCCGCCGGGAACCGCTGGTGAGGCGGGCCGGCCTCCGAATGGCGACCCCGGGCCGCCCCGGGCCGCCCCGGGCCGCCCAGGTCGATCGCGCTGCCGCGCGGCTGACTCCGCTGCGGCAACCAGGGGAAGGCCCCGGAGCGTCACCCCGGTCCGTCCGGGCGTCGGGCGCAAGCTGGCGCGATGGACGGCATGCGGCCGACCGCCCGGAAGGGCGGGTGCGGTTCGTCCGGGAGGAGGAACGGTGAGCCCATGGGCCGTCGTCGCGGTGAGCGCGGTCGTCGCGGGTTACGCGGCGGTGTCGCGCCGGCTGGTCCCGACGGTGGTCTCCGGGCCGATGGTGCTGGTCGCCTGTGGTCTGGCCATCGGCCCGCTGGGGCTCGGCCTGCTCGACCGGGCCCATGACGCAGAGGTCACCCGCGCACTGCTGGAGAGCGCGCTCGCCCTGCTGCTCTTCACCGGTGCCGCGTCGGTCCGCAGGGCGGATCTGCGCAGGGAGCGTTCCCTGCCGGTACGGCTGCTGGCGGTCGGCCTGCCGCTGACCATGCTGCTGGGATGGCTGGTGGCGTGGGCGCTGCTGCCCGGTCTCGGCGTCTGGGAACTCGCGGTCGTCGCCATCGTCCTCGCCCCCACCGACGCGGCGCTCGGCCAGCAGGCCGTCTCCGACGAACGGGTCCCCGCGCTGGTCCGGCACGGGCTCGGGGTGGAGTCCGGTCTCAACGACGGAATCGTGCTGCCCTTCTTCGTCCTCGCGCTCGCGGCGGCCGGGGAAGGACAGCAGGAAGGTCAGGGCCCGCTCGCGGTCTTCCTGCTCTCCCTCGTCGCGAGCGGCGCCATCGGGGTCGCCATCGGCTGGCTGGGGGCCCGGGGGCTCCACTGGTCGGCGGAGCGCCGCCTGAGCACCCCGACATGGCGGCAGATCCTGGTCCTGACCGTGCCCGCCATCTCGTACGCGCTGTGTGCGGCGGCCGACGGCAGTGGCTTCATCGGCGCCTGGACGGCGGGCCTGGCCTTCGGCTCCGTACTGCGGGGCAGAGAGCGCGAGGCGGCACGGGACAGCGGAAGGCAGGGGGCCGGGGCGAACCATGGGGCCGAGGCGAACGGCGCCGTGGCGGCCGACGCGGTGGCGGCCGGCGCGGTCACGAGCGGCGCGGTGGCGGCCGGTGACGACCGTGTCGGTCGCGGCACCGTGTTCTGCGCCCAGCTCGGCGAACTGCTGGCCGCGCTGAGCTTCCTGCTCTTCGGCGCGGTGATCCTGGGGCCCTCACTGGAGGTGATCGACGGACGGATGGTGGGGTACGCCGTGCTCAGCCTCACGCTGGTCCGTATGGTCCCCGTCGCCGTCGCCCTGGCCGGTTCCGGGCTGCGCGCGCCCACCGTGGGCTACATCGGCTGGTTCGGGCCGCGCGGGCTCGCTTCCCTGGTGTTCGGCCTGATCGCGTTCGAGGCGGCGCTGCCCGGCGAGGTACTCCTCAGCGGAGTCGTCGTGGTGACCGTGGCGCTCAGTGTCTGTCTCCACGGGGCGTCGGCGGCGTTTCTGGGCGCCCGCTACGGCGCCTGGTACGGCCGCGCCCTGAGCCGCGACCCCGGCCTGCGGGAGAAGACCCCGGCGGCCTGAGTGCCAGCGCGGGTGATGACCCGCCCTGAGTGCCAGGGCGGGTCATCACGGAAGCCCTTGCTATTGGTATGTACCAATGCGATGCTGCTGAACAGATCACCGTCCCAACACCCCACGTACGGGGCGGTGTTGTCGAGAACCTCCCGACGTCCCCTACACGTACGAGAGTGAGCCAGCATGTCTGCCACCCGCAGCCGCATAGCCGCAGCCGCCGCGGTCGCGTCCGCCGCGACCTTCCTGTCCCTGACGCCGTCACCCGCGGCCGCGCACGGTTCCGTCTTCGGTCCCGTCAGCCGCGTGAGCGCCTGTTTCGCCGAAGGCCCGGAGACACTGAAATCCCAGGTCTGCAAGGACCTCGCCGCCGACTCGGGAACCCAGCCGCTGTACGACTGGAACGAGGTGAACATCGCCAACGCCGACGGCAGGCACCAGCAGATCATCCCCGACGGGAAGCTCTGCTCCGCCAACCGCACCAAGTACCGCGCCCTGGACTGGGCCCGTACCGACTGGCCCGCCACGGCGGTGAACGCGGGCTCCTACAACTTCAATGTGCGGGTCACCGCGGCCCACCTGGGCTCGATGACGATGTACATCACCAAGCAGGGCTTCGACCCGACGAAGCCGCTGAAGTGGTCGGACCTGGACGCGACCCCGGTGGCCACGTACTCCACGCCGCGCGCCAGCGACAACGGCCACTACCGGTTCACCGGCACCCTCCCCGCCCGTACGGGCCGCCACATCGTCTACAAGGTCTGGCAGCGCCATGACAGCCCCGAGGCGTTCTACGGCTGCTCGGACGTCGTCTTCGGTACGGGTGCCGCCGCCGCGGCCAAGGCTTCGGCCAAGGCTCCGACCGAGGCGAAGATCGATGCGGCCGCGTCGCACTCGACCGTCAGCCACAAGGGCCACGGCGGCGACGAGCACGCGCCCGCCCTGGTCTCGGCCGAGGCGGAGTCCGCCGGCTCCCCGCTGCCGGGCGCGCTGACCGCGGCCGGAGGCGCCGCCGTCTTCGCCATGGGTGCCCTGCTCTTCAACCGCGGTCGCCGCAGGACGAACTGAGCGGCTTCCGGGAAGTGTGACCCCACGGCCTGAGTCCAGGCAGGTGGGAACCGGTGCCTCCGACCGCCCGCGGGCGGTCGGAGGCACCGGTTCAGGTGTTTCCTCACGGTGGAGACCGGTGGAGGCCGGTGGACCCGCACCGCTGTGGGCCCCGGTCGGGGCCGTGGGTCACCTGCCGATGTAGGCGTCGTACACGGTCACGCTCGCCTTACCGCCCTGGGTGTCGGCGACCTCGCCGCGCAGGGCGACCGTCTTCCCCTGCGCGGGGTTCTTCACGGTGACCTTCCCCTGGGTGACGGGGGTCCGCTGCCAGGTGGCGCCGGCGTCGTAGGAGACGGAGACATCGAGGGACTTCAGCCCCGTACCCGCGGCGGGCCCCTGCACCGTCACCGGGAAGGTGACCGTACGGTCCGCCGGGACGGTGCCGTCCGGGGCGACATGGGCGCCGAACCGGACCGTGGAGAGCGGAGTGCGCGTCTCGCCGTCCGTCGCCGGCCGGGCGCTGCGGAAGGTCCAGGACCCGTCGATACGGGTGCCGACGGCGGAGACGGTGGGGCTCCGGGTCACCGAGGTGGTCAGGGTGTACTCGGCGTCGTCCGGGCCGACGGTGTAGAACTCCCAGCCGATCAGCGGGTCGGCCTTCTCCCCGATCTGGGTGGTGCCCCGGTGGAGCGTGGTCCTCGCCGTGGAGTACACGGACCGGGCGATGTTGCCCCGGCCGTCGGAGAAGAGCGGCACCACGAACTCCAGCCGGTTCCCCTGGCGGAAGACACCGTTCCGTCCCGCCATCAACGGGGAGTGCACACCGGTGCCGAGCTTCACCCGGTGGCTCGTACCCGGGGGGAAGTCCCGCTCCGGGGAGGTGTAGCCGATCTCCTCCCACCCCCGGGCGTCGAGCTGCGTACCGGACAGGGACCAGAGGTTGGTCTTCCCGTCGGTGGCCAGGTAGTGGGTCCGTGAGCCCGGCAGCGCGAAGGAGTGGTCGGAGCCCAGGCTGACGCGTTCCTTGCCGCCCAGCGCCGTGGTGCTTCCCGTCCTGCCCGGGACGGAGGCGCCGAGGACCGCGGTGACCTTCGCGAAGTCGGCGGCCCCGAACTTCCTGGTGTATCCGGTGAAGAGCCGCTTCACCTCACCGCCGGCGGCGAGGCTGTACTGGGTCGAGGCATCGCGCTCCCACTGCGCGTACAGGGCGTCCCTGAGCTGGACACCGGTGGGCCGCTCCGGACCGAGCTGCGCGGTACGGAAGCCGTCGAAGGTGGTGGAGGCATGGTCCGTGAAGGCCATCGACCGGTCACCGCTGCCGATGGTGACGGCCGCCGCGGCGCCGGTCATCCGGGCCTGGGGATCCGTGACGGTCATCTCGACGGGCCTGGTGGTGCGGGCGTCGACGGTGAGGGCGGCGTCCTTCGTCAGCGCCAGCTTCGGGTGGACCAGCCGGTCCGAGCCGCCGGCCTCGTTCCACAGGCTGGAGAAGATCGCGTAGTCGCCCTTCGGCAGCCGGAGCTTCTCGGCGCCGGTGGCGCTGCCGTTGAGGGTGACGGAGGCATCGCCCGCGCCGGAGATCTGGCGCAGATGGGTGTAGAACTCCTTGCCGGGCTGTCCGGCCCGGTCCAGGAAGTCGAGGCTCAGGTCGTACGACTCGACCTCGCGGTCCACGGAGGCGGTGGACCGCACGGTCCGGCCGCCGCCGGTCGCGGTGACGACGGCGGTGTAGACGCCGTTGTTGTCGCCGCCGATCCGGGTGTCCGCGGTGAAGGGGACGGAGGCGGTGGCGCCCGCGGGGACGGTGACCCTGTTCGCGCCGAGGGTGAAGAAGCCCGCGGGGGCGGCCCCGCCCCGGGCGTCGAGACCCTTGACCGTCAGCTCCAGGGTGACCTCCTGGGTGCCGAGGTTGCGGTAGGTGATCTCCCGGGCGACCGGCTGGTCGTCGGTGTGCGGCCACTGCTGACGGCCGAAGGAGACGGTGGTCCCGTCGGCGACGACGGTCTGCTCGATGGCACGGTCCACGGCGACCCGGCCGGTGCCCTGCTGGAAGACGGAGTACCCGCCGTCCTGGGCGGAGGCGGTCAGCGCGGCCTTGAGCCGCTCACCCGTCCAGCCGGGGTGCCGCTGCTTGAGCAGTGCCGCCGCGCCCGCCACATGCGGGGTGGACATCGACGTACCGCCTATGGAGAAGTAGCCGGCCGGGTTCTCGCCGACCTGCTCGGCGATGATGCTGCCGGGGGCCGACGCCGCGTGATGCCCACCCCGGGAGCGGTGACATCGGGCTTGATCGCCCCGTCGTGCAGCGGGCCGACGCTGGAGAAGGGGGCGATCCGGTCGGCGTCGTCCACGGCGCCGACGGTGAGAGCGGCCTCCGCGCTGCCCGGGGAGCCGACCGTACCGGCGTTCGGTCCCTCATTGCCGGCGGAGACGGTGAAGAGGACGCCCTTCTCCTTCGTCACCCGGTTGATATGGGCCTCAAGCGGGTTGATGTCGGGGCTGTCACCGGTGCCGAAGCTCATGCTGACGATATCGGCGCCCCGGCCGACGGCCCAGTCGACCGCGGCGATGGCCCCGGACTCCATGGTCCCGTTGTCGTCCATGATCTTGCCGTTGAGGATCTTGGCCCCAGGAGCGACGCCCTGGTACTTGCCGCCGGACCGGGCACCGGTCCCGGCCGCGATCGAGGCGATGTGCGTGCCGTGCCCATGGCGGTCCCGGGTGTCCGGGGAGGAGGTGAAGTTCGCCGCCCCGACCACCTGCGTCGCCAGATCCGGGTGGGTGTCGTCGACCCCGCTGTCCAGCACCGCGATGGTGACGCCCTTGCCGTCGTAACCGGACTGCCAGACCTTCGGGGCGCCGATCCGGCCCACGCTCGTGTCCAGGGTCGGGGTGTACACCGCGTCCAGCCAGACCCGCTCGATCCCCGGGACGGTCCCGGCGGCCCCGGCGGTCCGGGCACCCCCGGCCCCGGCTCCGGCCCCGGCCCCGGATCCCGCTCCGGTGAGGGCGGCCCACAGCCCGCCCGCGTCCTTCTTCGGTACGGTCACCGCGTCCGCGTCGATCGACGGCAGGGTGCGCGCCACCTTCGCGTCGGCGCGAACCCCCTTCCGGGCCCCCGCCGCCGACCGGCCCGCGTACTCGACCACGACCTTCAGGCCGTCGCGGTAGGCCCGCCGGCTCTCGGGGGTGCCGAGCCCGGTGACGTCGAAGAGCCGCCGGTCGAGCTTTCCGGCCGCGATCAGCCGCTGGGCGTCGGCCGGAACGGCATAGGTGCGCCCCCGCTCGGTCCAGCTCCGTACGGGCACCCGGTCGCGGCCCTCGCCCTGGTCGACGGAGACGACCCGGTCCCGGGCGTCGATGCCGACCCGGTCACCGGTGACCAGGGTGACCCACCGGAGCCCGGCCCCCGCGCCGTCGGCGGGGGATCCGGCGGTACGGGTGTCCGCGAAGGCGTTGGTACTGGTCATTCCGGCGACGAGGGCCGCCGCCACAAGGGCCGTGGTGACGTTGACCGCACCGCGCCCCTGTTGTCTGGTGGAGAACAAAATGGCTCCCTGCTGCACGGGGTAGGGGGGTGAGAGCCCGGGAGCGGCCCCGCTGCCCACTCCCGGCCGGGAAGAGAGAGAAGGAAGATCCGCATCCCGTTGCCCTCCGCCCCACCGATGGCCGAAAATCGACTCTCAGCCCCCTCCGATACCCCGGGCGCGGGGCGGCCGGGCCGCTACACCGCCGGGTGCGCCCCGCCTGCCGTACCCGGAGCGCCGGCCGTACCCGCAGCGCGGAACGTCTCGAAGACCGCGTGGTAGTTCAACTCCCCGTACCCGGCCGCGATCGCGCGTTCGGCGATCTCCTTCATCAGACGGGGCTGGTCGTCGGGGACACCGACCTCACGGCTGGTGCGGAGGATGTGCTCGATGGCGTTGAGGTTCATCCGCAGGGTGCCCAGATCGCCGGGGTACTCGGCACGGTCCAGAGCGGGCGCGGAGTCCTGGAAGGAGGCCGGGGAGAGCACGGTCGGGGCGAACCAGCCATAGGCGAGTTCGGCGAAGTCCGCCGCCGGCACACCCGCCGAGCCGACGAGCGCGGCGGCGTGGAACCAGCCGTTGAGCGTCGCGTACATCATCTCCAGCAGGGCGGTGTTGTAGAGGACGGCCAGTGCGGGGTCCGGGCCGAGATACCGGGGGTCGCCGAGGGCCTCCAGCGCCTGCGCGGCTCCGTCGAAGTGCTCGCGCGGCCCGCTGTAGAGGAAGACCGCGGCCGGGGTTCCGACGAGCGGCGGCGGCACCATGATCGCGCCGTCGAGATGGCCGAACCCCCGGGCGGCCGCCCATGCCGTGGCCTCGTGGGCCTCCTTGGGCGTACCGGAGTTGAGGTTCACGATCAGGGGGCGGGACCGTCCGGATCCCTCGGCGGCGGTGTCGCCGAAGGCGGCGTACATCGTCTCGTAGTCCTTGAGGCAGACGATCACGGTGTCGGCGGCGGCGACCGCTTCGGCCACCGTCCCCGCCCGGCGGGCACCCCGCGCGACCAGGTCGTCCGCCCTGGCGGCGGTGCGGTTCCAGACGGTCAGGGGGTGACCCAGGCGGAGATAGGTCTCGGCGAGGACGATGCCCATGGGGCCGAGTCCGACCACGGCGACGGGCGTACGGGGGGCGTCAGTTGACTGCTGTGCTGTCATGATCCGGAGGCTAAAGTCTCACATCGGTGTGAGAGTCAAACGCGAACATGGGTGGTGATCGGCGGATGGGGATACGGATCGGGGAGTTCGCCCGGCGGACCGGTGCGAGTCAGCGGATGCTGCGCTATTACGAGGAGCAGGGCCTGCTGCTGCCCCGGCGCGGCTCCGGCGGCTATCGGGAGTACGCGGAGGAGGACGCCGGCACCGTCCGCCGGATCCGGATGCTGCTGGCCGCCGGGCTCAACACCCGGACGATCGCGGGGCTGTTGCCGTGCACGGTCGACGACGGCGAGCGTCTGGTCCCCGCCTGCTCCGGCCTGCTGCCGGGCCTGGAGAGCGAGCGGGAGCGCATCGACCGCGCGATGGCGGATCTCCTGGCGGCCCGTACGGCACTGGACGCGCTGGTCGCGGCGGTGCCGAGGGAGGACGAGACGGGGGCGGAGGTCTGTCTGGTGGGGGCCTGAGCCTGGCGGGGGCCTGGGCCTGGTGGGGGCCTGGGCCTGGTGGGGGCCTGGGCCTGGTGGGGGCCTGACCCCGCCCCCGCCCAGCGGGACGCCTTCTCGCCCCACGGGCCACCGCCCCAGGGCCCTTGTCAAACGGCCGGCGGCTCGTTGATCTGGGAGGCGTCCGGGAGGAGTTCGGCGATCATCTGCCAGATCTCCTTGGGCAGGATCCGGGTGAGCCGCAGCGGGACGGTCGGGCCGGTGGCGTCCTCCATGACGGGTTCGGCCGGGAGGACCCGGTGCCAGTGGCCGAGGGGGCCGCAGTCCCAGATGGCGAAGCCCCGGGCGGTGAGCCCGGAACGGGTGCCGTCCTGGCCGGGCCAGGCGGCGGTCATGCGCCAGCTGCACCGGAGGTGGACGATCAGCTCGGTGAGCCGGGAGAGATCCGGCTCGTCCAGGCCGCCGGTGGCGGCGAGGGCCGCGCGGACGGCGGTGGGCTCGTCGGCGGGGGTGGCGGCATAGCCCTGGGCGGCCAGCGCCGCGTCCAGGGCGCCCAGGGTGGCGTCGACGGTGTCGAGTCCGGTGAGCGGGACCTCGGGGCGCTGGAGGTTCACCATCCGGGCCAGCTCCCAGACGATCATGTTGCGGTCGACCCGGACGTACTCCGACTCCTGCTCGTCGGGCCAGGCCTCATGCGAGAAGACATCGTCGGAGCCGACCAGCAGCCCGTGTGCCAGCTTGCCCTGACGGCCCGCCGTCTCGATCCCGACGACGACCGACGCCCCGAGCACCGTGTTGATCAGCGGCTGAAGCGCCTCGGCCAGTCTTCCGTCCGGCCAGATCAGCCCGGCCTCCCCCAGCCCGGCGACGGCCGACGCCAGCCGGTCGGGTACGGGCTCCCCCGCCGCGATGAGGATCAGAGCGCCCAGGTCGTCGTCGCCGAGGCGGAACCGGTACCGGGAGAGGTCGAAGGAGGGCATGTGCTTGGCTCGTTTCGCTGTGTGACGGGATTCGGAGGGCTGGGGGCGGGCGGTCAGAGACCGGTGCCTAGCTCGACGGCCTGGTCGCGGCCCCGGGCGAAGAACGCCCGCACGGAGCCGCCCGGGGTGAGAGTGGACCGGTCGACCCCGGAGAACAGGACCGCGAGGGCGATGTCGGTGGGGTCGGCGACGCCCTCGATGGTGAAGGCGAGATACAGCCGACCGCTCTTCATCGCGGACATGGTGCCCTTGCCGGACTGCTCGACCCGGACGGTCGCCCCCGGCCTCGCCCCCGAGGGATCCCGGGCGAGGGCGTACTGGAGCCGGTTGACCGCCCAGAGCCGGTAGGTGTCGCCCCCGTGGGTGAGATGGAGCGCACGGGCCTGATCGGTGACGCCCAGCCGGTTGCGGCTCATGGCGACCTCGTCCTCACCCACCCGCAGAGTGCCCCGGTTCAGGGTCGGCATCAGCAGACCGGCCTGCACATGGAGGCCCTTGGCGTCGTAGACGGCCGTCGGGATGTTCTCGCCCTGCGCGATGGAGCGCACCTCGTCCTCGGCGTTCCGTACGGGATAGAGGACCGACATCTCGCCCAGCTCGGGGGAGCTGCCCCGCCAGCCCTCGAAGCCTTTCGTGTAGCTGGGGTGGCGATCCCGGTAGCCGCTCAGCCGGAACGGTGTGGTGACGGTCTGCATCGTGACTCCCTGTTCGGATGCGTGTCTGGATGGGCGCTTCGGGCCTACGGTCAGCTTCCCCATGCCACGACCTGATCGCAGCTCCGGGCGAACATCGCCCGGACGGCGCCCGTCGGAGTGAGGGCGGAGCGATCCACTCCGGAGAAAATGGTGGCGAGTGCGATATCGGTGGGTCCGGCGGCGCCCTCGATGGTGAAGGCGATGGACAACCGACCGCTTTTCATCGCCCGCATACCGTTCTTGCCCGACTGCTTGACCTGAATGGTCGTCCCCGGCCTCGCCCCGGAGGGATCCCGGGCCAGGACGTAGTGCAGTGGGCCTATCGCCCGGAGCCGGTAGGTGTCGTCCCCATGGATGAGATGGAGCGCACGGCCCTGGTCGGTCACGCCGAGCCGGTTGCGGCTCATGGCCACCTCGTCCTCACCCACCCACAGGGTGCCGCCGTTCAGCGTCGGCATGCGCAGACCGGCCATCACATGGAGGCCCTTGGACTCATAGCGGACCGTCGGGATCGCCTCGCCCTCGGCGATGGACCAGATCCGCTCACCACTGTCCGTGAACCCAAAGGTGATCACGATCTCACCCAGCTCGGGGGAGGTACCGTGCCAGCCCTGAGAGCCGTTTGTGTGGCGGGGGTCGGGGTCCCGCCAGCGCTCAAAGCCCTGGGTGCGGCGGGGGTCCCGAAAGGAGTTCAGCCGGAACGGTGTCGTGACGGTCTGCATGACTCCCTGCTCGGACGCGGTACGGCGATACGGATGGGCCGGGGCGGATCAGTCGAACGGATTATTGAAGATCTTCTTCGCTCCGCTCGCGATGCCGTCCCCGACCTTGTCGAGGCCCTTGGACACACCGTCCCCTATCTTCTCGGCCGTCTTCCCGGTCCACTCCGCCGCCTCCCGGCCGGCGTTCATGATCGCCTCGCGGTTCTCCCAGGCGGTGGCACCGAGATAGGCCACGCCGGTACCGATGGCCAGTCCCGCCGTGACCGGGTTGGGCGCCACCGCCAGTGCCGTCATGGAGGCGTTGAACGCCGTACCGGTGAGATCGGTGGCGAACTTGTCCGGGTTGGCCTTGATCATGTCGGTGTTGTACGTGGCCAGGTTCGCCACACCGTAGATGGTCGCCCCAGCGCTGCCGACAACGGTCATACCGCGCATCCAGCCGGCCGCCTTGGCGGCCTGCCCGAGCCCGCCGTTCTTGGCCGCCGTGACCAGATTCGCCTGATGGGCCTTGGGGATGACGTACTCATTGGTCCTGGTACGCCAGTACGCGCCGAACTCGGCGGCCAGGTCGGAGCCGTACATGGCACGCGCCAAATTCGGCGGGACCCTGCTCAGCAGGCTTCCCGGCTGAGCCGAGGCCAGCCGGGGGTTGACCACCCGCGCGGCCAGGGTACCGGGGGCGCTCATCGGTACCCCGGTCTTGAGGTACTTGTGGAGCTTGTGACTCCACATCCCGGAGGCGTACAGCGCCTGGGCGACCATCACCGCCTTGCCCGTACCCGCCAGATACGCGGTAATCGTCTTCCCCAGCTGCTCACTGCCGGTCAGCCGGGTGATGCCCTCGCGCTGGAGCCGCTTCAGATAGTCGTCGAGGGTCTCGTTGTCTTTCATCTCCACAACGGAGGCGAGTTCGGTCCGGACCTTCTTGGCCTGGTCGTCGGAGGCGGCGATCTTCCCCGCGTCGCCGTTGAAGCCGCCCGCCGTGGCGTCCCTCTTGTCGCCGCCCGCGTCCTTGACCACCGCCTCCAGGTCCCTCTTGAGGTCCTTGTCCGCGTCGTCCACGAACGTGACCCGGTCGCGGAGGTGGTCCTGCCAGCTCTGGACAGCGGTCTGGATCTCCTTGGCGTGACCGGGGTGGTTCAGCGCCGTACCGCGCTCCTGGGCGCTGAGCCGGTCGTAGTCGTAGGAGACATGGCCCTGTTCGGAGACCTTCATCCCGGCCTTGACGGCGTCGGCCCGGCTGGACTCCAACTGCTTCTTCAACTCGGTGAACTGGGCGTGCGCGTTGCGCAGCAGCACCGCCGTGGCCTTGGCCTGGGTCTGGGCCGCCTCGTACTCGTAGCGGGTCGCGGCGAAGTTGGCCCGGGCGGCGTTGGCGCTCTCGCCGAGCCAGGCACGGTCCATGGTGATCTTTTCCACGCTGTCCCGGTAGCGCTTCTCCACCTTGGCGAGCTCGTTCGCCGTGTCCTGCCACTTGTCCGCGGCGGCGGAGAGCCCGCCGAAATCGGCCGTCATGACATCGTGATACGTCAGCATGGTGGTCCCCCTCGGGAGCTGCCCGGCGCCCGCGTCGGGGGCGTACCGGGCGGCGGCGGTCTAGTACGTGTCGAGCTTCGACTGGACGGCGCCGATCCGGGCCTTGCGCTCGCCATCGGTGGCCTGGAGGGTGCCCGCGGTCGCGCGCAGCGCGCCCTTCTCCCCGGCGAGCCGCCCCAGCAGCTTCTTGACCTGCCCGTCCCAGGTCTCCTGAACCGTCTTCATCCCGGCGGCGGTTGCCCAGCCGTCGAGACCGCTCATGACCTTGCCGTTGGCGTCGTCGGGCAGATCGCCGGCCTTCTTGGTGCCGGGCTCCAGCTCCGATTCGATGGTGGCGGCGGCGGAGCGCTTGGCCGCCGGTGTCGACGCCAGGTCCGGGGTGCCCCCGCCCGCCGCCGACGGGCCCTCCGGTGCGACCCGGTTCAGCTGTACGGACTGCTCCCCGGCCGCGCCGGGCGCGGCACTGTCCACGAATACCATGCTGTGATCCCCGTTGTTCCGGCTCTGGTTCGCCACCGTCCATGTGCCACGGCCGATGGCCCGTTCCCGCGTTCACGCCTGGCCGATTATATGAACCGAACCGGGGGTGTGCCGTGGCGAAGGGGCGGAGGCCGGGTGATAACCCGGTCGTCGTGAGGGGTCGGGGTACGGGCGCGTCGGATCCGGACACCGGGACCTGTCGGTTCTCTGTGAATCCGCCCCCTTCCGTGCCGATCACCCGCACCCCTCGCCAGACTCGGTGCGCCCGGGGCACCCGCCCCGGCGCGGCCGGACGGCAGGGAGGCACGGCGGTGGACGGCGGTACGGGGAGCAGAGGCGGTACGGGGAGCAGCGGGGAAGAGGGCCGGGCGGAGCGCGCGGACCGGTCGGCGCGGTCGGGACGGCGGGCGGCGTCACGGCGCGGAAGGATGGTCGGGCGGCGTGCCGTGTTACGCCGGGCGGGCGCCCTGACCGGTGGGGCCACGGCCACCGTGGTCGCGGGGAGCGGTGTCGCGAGCGCGGCGAAGGGAGGCGCCCCGAAGGGAAGCACGGCGGGCGGGAACACGGCGGAGGGAGCGGGGAACGGAAGCCCGATCCGGGTGATCCCCGTACCGGAGCAGGCCGCCGCGCGGCAGGGAAGTGTGGAGGTGGACGGGGCGCGGCTCGTGTACTGGGACACGGGTGGCGACGGTGCCCCGGTCGTCCTGCTCCACCCCGCGAGCGGAAGCGCGGAGAGCTGGCCGTACCAGCAGCCGTTTCTCGCGCGGGCCGGGTTCCGGGTGATCGGCTACTCCCGGCGCGGGGCCGCCGGTTCCGGGCACGGGGACCCGGAGCGTCCCGGTACCGGCTCGGGGGATCTGCTCGCCCTGGCCGACGCGCTCGGGCTGGGCCGCTGCCATGTGGTCGGGGTCGCGGCGGGTGGCGGGATCGCCCTCGACCATGCCCTCCGGTATCCGGAGCGGCTGCGCTCCCTGACCCTCGCGGGCAGTGTCACCGGGGTCCAGGAGCCGGAGTACCGGGCGCTGCTGGCCTCGCTCCGCCCGGCCGCCTGGAACAGCCTGCCCGCCGCGTTCCGGGAGCTGGGCCCCGCCTACCGGGCGGCCGACCCCGCCGGCGTTGCCCGCTGGGTGGAGATCAACCGGCGGGCGGTCGCGGGCCGCCCGCTGACCCAGCCCCACGCGGTCCGCGCCACCTGGGCCCACCTCGCGGCGCTCACCGTACCCACCCTGCTGCTCTGGGGCGACGGTGATCTCTACACCCCGCCGCCCCTCCAGCGGCTGCTCGCCGCGCGGCTTCCCCGGGTCAGGACCCAGGTCCTGGACGAGTGCGGCCACAACGCCCACTGGGAGCGCTCGGACCTCTTCAACCCCGCCCTGCTGCGCTTCCTCAAGCGGCGGCCGACGGCCCGGACCTCGGAGGCCCGGACCCCGGCGGGGTGAGGAACACGAGGGTCACGGCCGACGGCCGGCGGCCTGGTCTCCTCGGCGGAGGGGTCGGCAGGGTCGACGGTGGGGCGCGGGTCAGCGGTAGTAGACCGCCGTGCGCCTGCCGTCGACCTCGTGGACCTGGACCGGGGTGTCGAAGACCTCGGTCAGCACCTCGGGGCGCATCATCGCGTCGACGGTGTCATGGGCCGCGACGCGGCCGTCGCGGAGGGCGATGATGCGGTCGGAGTAGGTGGCGGCGAAGTTGATGTCATGGACGATCAGGACGACGGTCTTGCCGAGTTCGTCGGCGGCCCGGCGCAGCTGGGTCATCATGCGCACGGAGTGCTTCATGTCGAGGTTGTTGAGGGGCTCGTCGAGCAGGACGTACTGGGTGTCCTGGGCGAGGACCATCGCCACATAGGCGCGCTGGCGCTGGCCGCCGGAGAGCTGGTCGAGGTAGCGGTGCTGGAGGTCGCCGAGGTGGAGGAAGTCGAGGGCGTCCTCGACATGGGCGACGTCCTCGCGGGTGAGCCGGCCGCGGCTGTGCGGGAAGCGTCCGAAGGAGACCAGTTCCCGTACGGTGACCCGCGCGGTGAAGTGGTTCTCCTGGCGGAGGATGGACAGGGTGCGCGCCACATCCGCCGACTTGGCCCGGTGGACGTCGAGACCGTCGACGGTCACGGTGCCCGAGGTGGGCTCGGTCAGCCGGCCGATGATGGTCAGCAGGGTGGACTTCCCGGCGCCGTTGGGGCCGACGAGTGAGGTGACGCCGCCCGCCGGGATCTGTCCGGTGACCGGGCCGAGGACGGTCTGGTCGCCGTATGCCTTGCGGATGTCGGTGAACTCGATCACAGGGTGCCCTTCCGGAGGAGATGGACGAGGAAGACCGCCCCGCCGACGAATTCGATGACGACGGTGAGCATGCCGGAGGCGTAGAAGACGTGCTCCATGATGAACTGCCCGCCCACCAGGGTGAGCAGCCCGATGAGGAACGCCATCGGGAGGACGACGACATGCCGGTGGGTGCCCGACATCTGGTACGCGAGCATCGCGGTGACAAAGCCGAAGAAGGTCATGGGCCCGGCGAGGGCGGTGGACATCGCGATCAGCAGGGAGATCAGCAGCAGCATCAGCGACAGCTCGCGCTTGTAGGCGATGCCCAGATTGGTGGCGGCGTCCCGGCCGAGGAGCAGGGTGTCGAGCCGGTAGCGGCGGCGCCAGATGATCACGCCGACGACCAGGCAGACGGCGCCGGCGAGCGGCAGATAGGAGGCTTCGGCGCTGCTGAGCCGTCCGAACAGCCGGGCCGAGAGGACGTCGTACTCGGCGGGTGAGAGCAGTCGTTGCAGGAAGTCCGAGAGGCTGCGGAAGGCGAGGCCGAGCACCACGCCGACGAGGAGCAGCACATGGAGGCTGCCGCCGCGTCCGGAGAAGAGCCAGCCGAAGAGCAGCATGGTGAAGCCGACCATCAGCAGGGTCTGGGTGACCAGCTTGGGCATGCCGTCCGTGGCGGCGAGCACGCTGCCGCCGAACGTGGCGACCAGCAGGGTCTGCATCAGGATGTAGACGGAGTCGAACCCCATGATCGAGGGGGTGAGGATCCGGTTGTGGGTGATGGTCTGGAAGACCACGGTGCCCACCGCCTGGGTGAAGGCGACGACGACCATGGTCCCGAGGACGGTCAGCCGGCGCTCGAAGGCGAAGTCGAAGGAGCCCTCGATGAAGAGGAAGAGGAAGCAGAAGACGGAGAGGGCGACGAGGGAGGCCAGGATGGCGAGCCGTACGGCGACGGGGATGCCCCGGCGGCCGGCGGCGGCGCCGTCCCCCGTATCCCGCGTATCGCGCGTGGGGGCCGGGACCGCAGCGGGGGCCGGGGCCGGGGAGCGGTTCTCAGACATGGGCCTTCCCTCGCTGACGCAGGATCATCACGACGAAGACGACCGCTCCGACGGCGCCGAGCACCACGGTCGCCGGGATCTCCAGCGGGAAGACGACCAGCCGTCCCACGAGGTCGCAGGCGATCATCAGGGCGACGCTGCTGAGCACCACCCACGGCAGATTGCCGCGCACGTCGTCGCCGCGGGCCATCGAGACCAGATTGGGCACGATCAGTCCGAGGAAGGGGATGAACCCGACGACGACCGTGGTCACGCCTGTGGCCAGGGCGACCATGACGAGCCCGGCGAACATGATCCGCCGGTAGGGCAGCCCCAGGCTGGTGGCCGTGTCCCGGCCGAGCCCGGCGATGGTGAAGCGGTCGGCGAGCAGATACAGGACGACCAGGATCGCCCCGACCGCCCAGAGGGGCTCATAGGTGCCGCGCACCACGGAGCTGAATCCGCCGGAGCGCCAGGTGGCGAGCATCTGGAGCAGATTGGTGGACGAGGCGATGTACAGCGTCACCGCGCTCACCAGGGCGCCCAGCATGATGCCCACGATCGGCACGATGACCTGCGACTTGAGCGCGATCCGGCCGAGGACGAGCAGAAAGACCAGGGCTCCGGCGAAGGCGAAGGTGCTGGCGGCGGCCATCTTCACCAGGGGGGAGGCCCCGGGGACGAACAGGGCGAGCAGCAGGACACCGAGGGCGGCCCACTCGCTGGTGCCGGTGGTGGTCGGCTCGACGAATCGATTCTGCACCAGCATCTGCATGATCACGCCGGAGACGGCCATCGCGGCGGCGGCGAAGATCAGGGCGAGTGTGCGGGGCACCCGGGAGACCAGGAACATTCTCCTGGCTTCGGGGTCGGTGAACAGCGCGTGCAGGTCGATGTCGTATCCGCCGATGAACAGCGAGGCGATGACCAGGGCCAGCACACAGAGCGTGGCCAGCGCGAGCGGGAGTCGGCGCATGAGGCTTCCGGGGCGGGGGGATCCGGCACGACCCCGGGCGGGGGGCCCGGGGTCGTGCCGGTGTGGGTGGTTCGGGCACGGGGCCGCCCGGCGTGAGGATCGCGCCCCTGTCGGAGCGTCCTCGTAGCGGAGTGTCCCCGTGCCGGAGGGTTCCCGTACGGGAGGGTCAGCCGGCCGCGTTGAACGACTTCGCCACCGCGTCGAAGGCGTCGGTGTACGCGTGGATGCCCTCGGTCAGGTAGAAGTCGCCCGGCAGGTAGATGACCTGGTCCTGCTTGCGGAAGGTGGTCTTGTCCCAGGCCTCCATGCCGTTCACCAGCTTCTCCGCGGCGATGGCCTCGGTGCCCGGCTCGGCGCCCACGGCCGCGTCCCGGTCCAGCACGATCAGCCAGTCCGGGTTGAGCTTGGCGATCGTCTCGGGGGCGAGCCCGGAGTTGTCGTGGACGGAGGTGCTCTCCTCGCCCTCGGCGCTGAGCACGTTCTTCAGGTTCAGCGGCTGGGTGAGACGCCCGATCCGGCTGGCACCGTTGTCGATCTTGCCGGCGCTGGCGACGCCGAGGAAGACGCTCTCGCCCTTGGTCGCGCCGACGGCCGCGGCCTCCGCCTTGTCCAGGGCGGCGACGATCTCCTTGGCCTTGGCCTCCTGGCCGAAGATCTTCCCGAGCGTCTCGGTCTGGGTCTTCAGCGAGGCGACATAGCCGCCCTTGGCCTCGTCGGACGGGGAGACATCGACCGTCTTGGTGATCTTGGAGAGCTTGTCGTGGTGGTCGCCGAACCGGTAACCGCCGACGATCAGATTCGGCTCGGCCGCGTTGAGCGCCTCGAACTTGGGCTCGCGGTGGGTGCCGACGTCCTTGATGGAGGAGTCGTTCTTCCAGTCGTCGAAGCCCGCCGGCAGCAGCTGCTTCGGCACCGCGACCGGCTTCACGCCGAAGGCCTTGAGGGTGGCGAACGAGGTGTTGTCGAGCGCGGCGACCCGGGTGGGCTTCAGGGGGACCTCAAGGTCTCCCTTGGCCGTAGCGACGGTGATCTTGCCCTCGCTCTTGCCCTTGTCCGAAGAGGTGCCGGACTCACCGCACGCGCTGAGCACCAGCCCGGCGCAGAGGACCGAACCGGTCACGACTATGGTCTTGCGAAAACGGACAGAACGCACGGTGGATGACTCCCAGGACAAAGGGCAGACCGCGCGCAAAGCAGCGCGACTGCCAAGAAATCGCTACTTCGCTTAGCCTAACCTAACCCTCTTCGGGGGTTAGATGCGGGGTACATGTGATGGGTGAGGCGGGGAGCGACCCGGGTCAGATCCTCGCGATCACCGCATACCGCTCATCGGACACCGCCCTGCCCCACAGCTCCGGGTCACCGGCGAGGTCCTCCGCCCGTACCTCCGCGACCAGCGGACGGACGGCGTCGAGGAGATCGGCGGCGGTGACCCCGCCGTTCCACGGCAGGGCATCCGCCCCGGCCACATACGGGGTCCCGCCCCCGGCCTGCCGCCATCTCCCCTCGACCAGGACGAGCGTGCCTCCGGGACGGAGCCGCGCGGTCCACGCCCGCAGAGCGGCCCGCGGATCCGGCAGGGTCCAGAGCAGATGACGGCAGACCACCCCATCGAACCGCTCCTCGCCCGTGGGCGGCGCGGCGGCGTCCCCCACGAGAAAACGCCCGCCGAGCCCCGCCGCCGCCAGCTTGGCCCGCGCGCTCCCGACCATGCGCACGGCCATGTCGACCCCGGTCACCCGATGCCCCGCACGGGCCAGCAACAGGGAGAGCGACCCCGTACCGCACCCGACGTCCAGCACACTCGCGGGCGCGTCCGGCACCCAGGAGGCCAGCCGCTCCGCCCACGCCCTACGGGTCGTCTCCCCCCGAAGCCCATGATCGGGCTCGTCGTCGAAGCCGTCCGCGGCGGCGTTCCAGTAGGCGGCGATGGCCGCAGGGTTCGTCATGAGGTGATCGTCCCCGGTGCCACTGACATCCCCCGGACAGCTGCCGGGGAGTGGCGAACTCCCCGGTCGGGCGGGTCCGTCGGGCGATGACCGCGGTTCGGCGGGGACACCGGAAATATCTGGCGGTGCGGGCCTCCCGCGGGTAGGCTCCCCGGCGATGACCATTCACTCCTTCTTCAGAATGGGGGTCCCTACCGCGAACGGTGAGTGCTGATGCTCACTGAGATCGCGGATGGGGATGCCCTCCGTTCCTTCTGGCCGCGCGTGCGTCGATTCGCCGTGCCGCCTTCCATGATCGAGACTGCGACCGCCCGCCGTGCCGCCGGTGACTGGGCGGGGGCGTGTGCCGCCGCGGGAATCGATGTCGACCTCCAACCACGTTCCCTGGCCCTGACCCATGGCCGGGAACTCGCCGCCCGGGTACGGGCGGATCTCCGGCGGCTGGCGCCGGATCTGCTGCGGTGGCACATGCCGAGGGTCGCTCCCGACGGGCTGGTGCGGCCGGGGCTGACCATCGCACTGGCCCGGTACGACGGTGCCGCGCGGGACGGTGTGCGGCCGGTGTTTCTGGTGGTGCGGACGCCGCCCGCCTGGGCGGCCGGGGGGCAGCGGATCTCGCTCGCGCTCTGGGACAACTCCCGCCCCCCGGAAGGGGCGTGCCGCCATCCACGGCCGCGTCCGCACCGGCGGTTCCGGTTCGATCTGCACCGCCATCTATGGGACGCGGAACGCGCCGGTGAGCTGCGGACACGATCCCTGGGCGGCGGACCGCCGCCCGCCCGGGCCGGTTCCGGGACCGACTTCGGGACCGACTTCGGGACCGACTTCGGGACCGACTTCGGGACCGACTTCGGCGAACCGCTGCCACCGGGGTGTGCCGTCGAACGGTGGGCGGCCGAGGCCGCGTTGCTGCTGCGGGCCGAGGGGCGGCCGCCCGGTGCGGTCGCCGTGGCGCTCGGGGCCGGACGACGGCTGATCGTCGAGCCGGTGGCGGACGACGACCGGGCGCTACGGGTCGTCGCCGACGCGCGGGGCCGGGCGGCGCGGCTGCCGGTGCTGCCGGACGCGGCGACCTGGGCCCCGCCCGATCTGGAGCTGCTGCGCACCGGGGCGATCACCCCGGGCCGGTTGCACCCCCTGGTCGCGGCGGCGCTCGTACCGGAGGACACCGCGACCGTCGCCGAGGGCATCCGCGCGTCCCCCCAGCACGACACGGACGAGGCGGACGACGCGCGGATCGTCGAGTGCCGGGGCGCCCGGCACCGGATCGGCCTGGTCGACGGGGTGTTGACGGCGCTCGACCACCACCCCGACGAGATCCGCCGGGAGGAGCTGCTGGTCGCGCTGACCGGCACTCCGCTGCCCTGTCTGCGCGTGATCGACCGGGCGCACCGCACCCCCGAGTGCCTCGAACCGGTCCGTGAACGGCTCGCCCACGGCGATGTCTCCGGAGCGCTCGCCGCCGTCGAGGGGCTGCTCGGCCCCGGGGCGTCGCTGCGGGACGGCGCGCTGCGTGACGCACTGGAGACGGCCGCACTGCGGCGGATCCGGTACGGGCTGTTCCGCGCGGGATTCGATGAACCCGGCCCCGAGCTGCGGCGGGCCGTCCCGTCCGGCGATCCACTACCCGGCAACCGCCGCTTCCGTCCCCGCAGGGCGGCCATGCGCTGAGCCAGGGCCCGGCCCCGGGCCCGGCCCTGAGCGACGCGTACCGCCCCGTACGCCCGTACCCCCGTACTCCCTGCCCTTTTCCTCTGACCTCCTCAGGTGATCACCCATGCCCGGAACCATCACATCCGCCCTGCCCGCCGCGACCAGCACGACCGCGACACCCGGAACAGCCGCGACACCCGGGGTATCCGGAACACCCGGGGCACCCGGAACTCCCGGTCCGTCCCAGCTCGATGTCGCGGGAGAGCTGCTGGCCCTGCTCCGCGACACCACCACCGAGCCCCGCCCCGACCTCCAGTTGGAGGCCCTGACCCTGACCGTCGCCGCCGATCTGCCCGTCCTGCTGTGGGGGGAGCCGGGCATCGGCAAGACCGCCGCGCTGACCCAGCTCGCCGACTCGCTCGGTCTCCCCCTGACCACAGTGATCGCCAGTGTGCACGAGCCGTCCGACTTCTCCGGGCTGCCCGTCGTCGGGGACGATCCCGCCGAGCGCGGAGTCCCGATGGCCCCGCCGCAGTGGGCGGTCCGGCTGGTCGAGGCCGGCCGGGGGCTGCTCTTCCTGGACGAGCTGTCCACCGCGCCCCCCGCCGTCCAGGCCGCCCTGCTCCGGCTCGTCCTGGAACGGCGGATCGGCACCCTGCGGCTGCCGCCCGGCATCCGGATCGTGGCCGCCGCCAACCCCCGCTCCTCGGCGGCCGACGGCTGGGAGCTGAGCCCGCCGCTGGCCAACCGGTTCGTCCATCTCCACTGGACCCATGACCCCGAGGTGGTGGTGCGCGGACTCGGCGGCACCTGGCCCCGGGCGACCCTGCCCCGGCTCGACCCGGAGCGGCTGACCACCGCCGTCGACCGCGCCCGGCGGGCGGTGTGCGGACTGCTCACCGGCCGTCCCGCGCTGGTGCACCGGCTGCCCAGCGGGGAGGCCCGCCGGGGCGGCGCCTGGCCGTCGCCCCGCAGCTGGGAGATGACCGTACGCCTGGTCGCCTTCGCGACCGCCGCGGGCACCTCCCGCGATGTGCTCTCCCTGCTGGTCCGGGGCGCGGTCGGGGACGGGCCCGGTCTGGAACTGCTGGCCGCGATGGACCGGCTGGACCTGCCCGACCCCGAGGCGCTGCTCGCCGACCCGGCCGGGGTGCCGCTGCCCGAGCGCGGCGACCTCCGGCAGGCCGCCCTGGAGGCGGTGGTGGACGCGGTCCACCGGCGCCCGGAGCGGTCCCGCTGGGACGCGGCCTGGGCACTGCTGGTCCATGCGATGGAGACCGGGGCACCCGATCTGGTGGTCGTCCCCGCGACCACCCTGGCGGGGCTGCGCCGGGACGAGTGGGACGTTCCGGAGTCGATCGAGCGGCTCGCCGGGGTGGTGGAGCTGTCCCGCCGCGCGGACCGCGCCCATGCCCGGGTGACCGGAGCCGCGGAGGGCCGCCGATGAGCGCGCGAGCCCCGTACCCACAGAACGACACCGGCACCCCGCAGCCGCACGACGGCACCGGCGCTCCCTACCCGCACGACGGCGCCGACATGCCGGGCGCCCTGGACCGGGAGAAGCTCTTCGCCGCCCGTCTGCACGCCGCCCGCGCCCGCCCCTATCTGGCCACCGCGCTCTTCGCCCTGCACACGGTGGAGTCACAGCGGGTGTTCACCATGGCCGTCGACCGGCACTGGCGCTGCTATGTCTCCCCCGACTTCGTGGACCGGACCCCGGTGGAGGAGTTGGCCGGGGTCTGGGTGCACGAGGTCAGCCACCTGCTGCGCGAGCACCATGACCGCTCCGACCGGGTGGCACGGGAACACGGGCTGGACAGCGCCAGGGACCGGCTGCGGATGAACATCGCCGCGGACTGCGAGATCAACGACGACATCTACGGAGAGGGGCTGGCCTTCCCCGAGGACGCCGTCACCCCCTGGTCCCTGGGGGTGGAGCCGGACCTGCTGATGGAGGAGTATCTGCGCCGGTTCCAGCTCGGGCGGCGGACGGACGACTTCACCTGGCTGGACTGCGGCAGCGGAGCCGACGGCCGGGAGCGCCCCTGGGATCTGGGACCGGACGGCGCCGACGGCCTCAGTCCGCAGGAGCGGGACGGGGTCCGTTTCCGGGTCGCCCAGGGCATCACCGGGCGGCCGGGCAACGCCCCGAAGAGCTGGCAGCGGTGGGCGGAGGAGGTGTTCCATCCGCCGCAGCCCTGGCGGGAGCTGCTGGGCGCGGCGGTCCGCTCGGCGGCCTCCGCGCCCGGCGCCGGTGAGGACTACAGCTACGGCCGCCCCTCGCGGCGCTCGGCCGGGGTGCCGGGCGTCGTCCTGCCGAGCCTGCGCCGCAGACCGCCCCGGGTCGCCGTGATCATCGACACCTCCGGTTCGGTCAGCGACGCCGAACTGGGCGGGGCGCTGCTGGAGGTCGCCGCGATCTCCCGGGCGGTGGGCGGGCGACGGGATCTCGTCTCCGTCCTCTCCTGCGACGCGGCGGCCGGGTTCGCGCGGACGCTCTGCGAGGCGGAGGGGATCACGCTGACCGGGGGCGGCGGAACGGATCTGCGGGCCGGCTTCGCCCGGGCGCTGGGGGCGCGGCAGCCGCCCGATGTGGTGGTGGCGCTGACCGACGGCCAGACCCCCTGGCCCGAGCACCCACCGCCGTGCCGGACGGTGGTGGGGCTCTTCGCCCGGCCGTTGCGGAGGGGGCGGTACGACGAGGAGAACCCGGAGTACGAGTCGTACGGGCCGCCCGCGTGGGCCCGGGTGGTGGAGATCGGCTAGCGCCGGCCCAGGGGCCCGGCCGGTGCCACCCGGGGGCTCCGGCGCGGCCCCGGGCACGACCCCGGCCACGACCCTCGGCGCGGCCCCCGCCGGTGCCCCGCCGGGGGCCGTCCCCTCGCCGGGCAGGTGACTCCTGGTGAAACGGTAAACTGGCGCGGCACAGCGACTCCCTCCCTCGATCACTGTGCGTAACCGGCGAGGAGTTGATCGAGGTGGCCGAAGAAGGCCGGCACTACTTCACGGCGGATCCCGATGTGGCCTCCCGCCCCGGCACGGTCGGTGTCCGCCTGGACGATGTCCAGCTGGAGCTGAGGACCGATTCCGGGGTCTTCTCCCACTCACGGCTCGACGCCGGTACCAAGGTGCTGCTGGAGAACGCCCCCCTGCCCAGGAACCGCGGCGACATCCTCGACCTCGGCTGCGGCTACGGCCCCATCGCCCTGACCTTCGCCTCCCGGCGCAAGCGTCTGCGTGTCTGGGCGGTCGACGTCAACGAGCGCGCCCTCGGCCTGGTGCGGGAGAACGCGCAGACCGCCGGGTTGGGCAATGTGACCGCGTGTACGCCCGACGAGGTCCCCGACGACACCGTCTTCGGCACCATCTACTCCAATCCGCCGATCCGCATCGGCAAGCCGGAGATGCACGCCATGCTGCTGCGCTGGCTCCCCCGCCTCCAGCCCGGCGGCTCCGCCTATCTCGTGGTCCAGAAGCATCTGGGCTCGGACTCCCTGGCAAAATGGCTGAACGCGCAGGGCCTGCCGACCACACGGCTGCTCTCTCAGCGCAGCTACCGCCTTCTGGAGGTCCAGAAGCCCAGCGACCTCCCCCAGTGAATTCCTAGCGGATCGAGAGACATGCACCAGCTCAGGGGAACCGAACTCAAGCGTCTGCACCGCTCCTGGAAGCGGCAGAGTTCGTCGCGGATCTCGCTGCTCCTCGAAGGGGTGCAGTCCCCGTTCAATGTCGGTGCCATCGTGCGGACCGCCGCCGCGCTGGGGGTGGAGCGGCTCTACATCGCCGGGAACACCGCCTCGCCGGCCAACGCCAAGTCGCAGAAGATCTCCATGGGCACCGACCGCTATCTGGACATCCAGAGCTTCGAGGGGTCGGCCGAGGCCGCCGCGCGGGTCAAGGCCGATGGATACCGGCTGATCGGGCTCGAACTGGCCGACCGGGCCGTACCGATCCATGAGGCGGACCTCTCCGAGCCCACCTGTATCGCGGTGGGCAACGAGGACCACGGTGTCTCCCCGCTGCTGCTGGGCCTCTGCGACGGCGTGGTCTTCATCCCGCAGCTGGGCCGGGTCGGCTCGCTCAATGTGGCCACCGCGCTCGCCCTCGCCTGTTACGAGGTCCGCCGCCAGGAGTGGACCGCGGACGGCGCACCCGCGACCGACTGAACGGACCGAGCGGACCGAGCGGACTCAATCGTCCAGGAGTGACGTTCAGGAGTGAGCGGGTACGCCCGGGGTAGGCGAGACGCGTCGTACGGAGGACACACCGTGCGGCACGATCGACCACGGGGTGTGTGACGGACATGAATGGGACAGGGCTGGCCGAGCGACGGGGCATCCGGACGGAGGACTCCGTTCCGTGGGCCGCCGTCTGCTACGACGGGGATCCGGGGAGCATCGCCGCCGCCCGGCGCTTCACCGGGGAGTTCCTCGCCCGGATGGGCGGCACGACCGGAACGGGCCCGGTGCCGGCCCAGGCCGTGGAGATGGCGCGGCTGATCGTCAGCGAGCTGGTCACCAACGCGTGCAAATACGCCCCGGGCCCCTGCCTGCTGGAGCTGGAGCTGGCCGACGGCCTGCTGGAGATCGGGGTACGGGACGCCAATCCCGCGCTCCCGGTCCTGGCACCGCCGCAGCCGGACCGGGTGGGACGGCACGGCCTGGAGATCGTCCTGGCCCTCAGCGAGAGCTTCCACGCCCGGCGCGAACCGGTGGGCAAGCGGGTCCTGGCCCGGCTCTCCCTCGCCTCCGACGGCACCGACGACCCCGAGGTCTGACCGCCGTCCCCGGGGACGCCCCGGAGGCGGGCGTCAGACGGTCTCCCCGCGCCGGACCGCCTCCCGGGTGATGTTGCGGGCCATCCCGCCGAAGACCACCGCATGGAACGGGGACACACTCCACCAGTAGGCGTGCCCCAGCAGCCCCCGGGGATGGAAGAGCGCCCGCTGCCGATAGCGGGTCCGGCCCCGCTCGTCCCGGTCGGCGTACAGCTCCAGCCAGGCGAGACCCGGCAGCCGCATCTCGGCGCGCAGCCGCAGCAGCCGGCCCGGTTCGATCTCCTCCACCCGCCAGAAGTCGAGTGAGTCGCCGACCCTCAGCCGCTGGGCGTCCCGGCGTCCGCGCCGCAGCCCGACCCCGCCGAGGAACCGGTCCAGCCAGCCCCGTACCGCCCAGCCGAGGGAGAAGGAGTACCAGCCGTTGTCGCCGCCGATGCCCTCGATCACCTGCCAGAGGGCCCGGGGCGAGGCGTCGACGGTCCGCTCCCGCCGGTCGGTGTAGAGGCTGCCGCCCGCCCAGTCGGGGTCGGTGGGCAGCGGGTCGCTCGGCGCTCCCGGGATCCCGGCGGAGGACCAGCGGGTGACCACATTGGCCTCCCGGATCCGTCGCAGGGTGAGGGTGAGCGACTCCTGGAAGGAGAGCGGGCGGCCCGGCTCGTCGGGGGCGTAGCGGGCGATGTCGTGTTCCCGGCAGACCACTTCGTACCGCAGCGACTCGGTGAGCGGCCGGGCGACGGAGTGGGGTACGGGGGTGATCAGCCCGACCCAGTGGCTGGAGAGCCGGGGGGTGAGCACCGGTACGGGGACGATCAGCCGCCGGGGCAGCCCGGCGACGGCGGCGTACCCCCGCATCATGTCGCGGTAGGTGAGCACATCGGCGCCGCCGATGTCGAAGGCGCGGTTGACGTCGGGGGGCATGGTGGCCGACGCGAGGAGATAGCGGAGCACGTCCCGGACCCCGATCGGCTGGACCCGGGTGCGGACCCAGCTGGGGGTGACCATCACCGGCAGTCGTTCGGTGAGATAGCGCAGCATCTCGAAGGAGGCGGAGCCGGAGCCGATGATCACGGCGGCGCGCAGCACCGTGGCGGGTACGGGGCCGTCCAGGAGGATCCGGCCGACCTCGGCGCGGGAGCGCAAATGGGGTGAGAGCCGCTGGTCGGGCACGTCGGCGGGGGTGAGTCCGCCGAGGTAGACGATGCGGCCGACCCCGGCGGCGCGGGCCTCGTCGGCGAAGATCCGGGCGGCCTCGCGGTCGGTGCGTTCGAAGTCCCGGCCGGCGCCGAGGGAGTGGACGAGGTAGTACGCGACATCGACGCCGGTGAGCGCGGCCCGTACGGAGGCACGGTCGAGGACGTCGCCCCGTACCGTCTCCACCGCCCCGGCCCAGGGGAGGTCGCGCAGTTTCTCCGGGGTACGGGCGAGGGTGCGCACCCGGTGGCCGGTGGCGAGCAGCTCGGGGACGAGGCGCCCGCCGATATAGCCCGTGGCCCCGGTGACCAGGCAGGTCAGCCGGGGTGCCGCCCCGGGGGCCGCGGAATCGGATCCGGGCGCGATATCGGATCCGGGCGGAGTGCCGGGGCCGGCCGGGGAGTCGGGTCCGGGCGGCGGAGTGCCGGGGCCGGGGCCGTCCGGGGTGTCCCGTGGGGGGTCCGGTGTCCGCTCCGTCATCGCCTCAGCATCTCCTCGGCTCCGTACCCATCCGTACCCATCCGTACCGTCCGCACCACCCGCCGGGACAGCGGCGGCCCGGCACGGTCAGGGGTCTCCTGCTCCTCATCCTCCGGGATACTCCCCCGGCGTGCGCGGGGAGTATCCCGGAGAATGAACGGTGGGGTGATCCTTCCCGTGCAGGTGCTCGTGCGGTCCCCCGGGCCGCGACAGGGAGGTGTACGGCGGTGACGGTGCTCCCGTCCCCCGGCAGCCAGGCGGAGTCCTGGCTGGCCGAGGAGTATGTCCAGGTCAACGCGGATCAGGTCCAGGGGGCACTGGCCGCCCTCGATCTGGTGCCCGAACTGCTCACGGCGGGCGGCCGGCTGGCCGACGTCGGCTGCGGTACGGGGGAGGTGGCGGTGGCGATGGCCCGGCGCGGGCTGCGGGTGGACGCCTCGGATGTCTCCCCGTCGATGGTGGCGGCGACCCGGCGGCTGGCCGGCGCGCTGCCGGTGACCGCCGTCGTCCAGGACGCCGGTGAACTGGAGCTGGAGCCGGGGGCGTTCACCGTGGTCCACTCGTCCTGGGTGCTGCACTGGGTGGCGCGGGGTCCCCGGGCGGTACGGACGATGGCGCGGGCGGTGCGGCCGGGCGGGGCGCTGGTGCTCCAGTACTGCCACAGCCAGCCCGCCTCCGAAGGGCTCCAGATGGCGGGGCTCTACCAGGAGGTGGCGAACCGTCCGCGCTGGCGGGAGCGGCTGGCGGGGATCCCCTTCGCCCATCGGCAGCATCCGCTGACGGAGGTGGTGGCGGCCATCGAGGAGGAGGGTCTGGAGGTCGTGCATCGCGGGACGGACGCCTTCGCCCCGCCCCGGGAGGGGCCGCCGGACCTGGAGCGGGCCCGGCGGCAGGTGCGGCTCACCGGCTTCGCGACGCATGCGCGGGCGCTGGGCGGCGAGATGCACGACTTCGTGGACGAGCTGATCGCCGAGGCGCACCGGTCCGGGCGGGGGGATCCCCGTGCGGCACGGATCGTCGCCCGCCGCCGGAAGGGGTAGCCCCGCCCGCCGACGGCTCCGGCATCCGGCATCCGGAGGCTCCCGTACCGGCACAGGTATCCGGGGATCAGCCCGGCTGGGGGCCCGTCGCCACCGGACGCGCGGGGTCACGGGACCAGGCGGACCAGGAGCCCGCGTAGAGCGCCGGGGTGAAGCCCGCGAGTTCCAGGGCCACCGCCTGCTGTGCCGCGGAGACCCCGGAGCCGCAGTAGACCCCGACCTCCCCGGGCACCGCCCCGAGCGCGGTGAACCGCTCGCGCAGCGCCCCGGGTGCGAGGAAGCGGCCGTCCTGGTCGAGGTTCTCGTCCGTGGGAGCGCTGACCGCGCCCGGGATGTGCCCGGCGACGGCGTCGATCGGCTCGGTCTCGCCCCGGTAGCGCTCCCCCGCCCGGGCGTCCAGGAGCAGCCCGGTGCGGGCCAGTTCGGCGGCGGTGTCGGCGGTGAGCAGCGGCAGCGCGCCCGGCGCCGGGGTGAAGTCGCCCCCGGCCACCACCGGGCTGCCGCTCTCCAGCGGTCCGTCCCAGGCACCGAGCCCGCCGTCGAGGACGCGGACGTTCCGGTGGCCGGCCCAGCGCAGCAGCCACCAGGCGCGGGCCGCGCCCCAGCCCTTGTCGGCGTCGTACACGATCACGGCGCGATCTCCCGAGACCCCCGCCCGGCGCATGGCCGCGCCGAAGTCCTCCGGGTCCGGCAGGGGGTGCCGGCCGCCGGGGCCGGGGGGTGCGGCCAGTTCCGCGTCCAGGTCGACGAAGACCGCGCCGGGGATGTGTCCGGCCTCGTACGCGGGCCTGCCGTGCGGTCCGCCGAGCCGGTAGCGGACATCCAGCAGAACGGGCGGGACGGTCCGGGCGAGCGCGTCGGCCAGCTCGGCGGCGGAGATGATCGGGCTGATGGCGTTCATGGCCCCATCCTCGCCCACATCCTGCCGGGGGCGGGCCGGTACACCGGGCCCGCCGCCCTGGGGCGGGCCGGTACGCAGGGCACGCCGCCTGGGCGCGGTCCGGTACGCAGGGCACGCCGTCTGGGCGCGGTCCGGTACGCCGGGCCCGTCCCCGTGAATGGATCACATCCCTCCCCCTGTGCGGATCACGCCCGGCACCATGAAGAAGGCATCACTGGCAGGGAACCCGCCAAAAACGGCGCGGCCGGGGCGCGCGGGACGGCGGAGGCATGGAAACATGCGCTCGGGGCGCACGGCCCGTACCGTCCGTACGGCTGCCCGCGCATCCCGTCCCCCCGCACGGCCACCACAATGGTCCGAGGAGAGAGTGACGATGACCGAGGCGACTCGGCACACCCCCGGCACGCCCTGCTGGGCGAGCCTGATGGTGCACCGCCTGGATACGATCCAGTCCTTCTACCACGAGCTGTTCGGCTGGGACTTCAGCCCCGGTCCGCAGCCGCTCGGCCCCTATGTCCGCGCCCGGCTCGGCGGCAAGGATGTCGCGGGTCTCGGGCAGCTTCCCGTCGAGCGGGAGGCCCCGATGGCCTGGACACCGTATCTGGCGACCGATGACACCGATGCCTGCGCGGTGGCGGCGCGGTCCAGCGGGGGCACGGTGGCGGTCGGCCCGCTGGACGCGGGTGACGCGGGACGGCTGGCGATCGTGGCCGACCCGGTGGGCGCGATCTTCGGGATGTGGCAGCGGGCGGCGCTCGCCGGGACCGCGGTGCGCGGCACCCATGGCACCCCGGTCTGGCATGAACTGCTGACCGTGGAGACGGTGGTGGTACGGAAGTTCTACGAGACGGTCTTCGGCTACGGGGCGGAGGAGTCACGGGCGGAGGGCACGGACCGGGTCACCCTGCGGCTGGACGGACGGCCGGTGGCGGCGCTGCACGGGCTGGGCAGGCTGCCCCGTTCCCAGGGAAGCCACTGGATGATCTTCTTCGAGGTCGATGACACCGACCGGGCGGCTCAGCGCGTGGGCGAGCTGGGCGGACGGGTGGTGGAGCCGCCCCACGACGGGCCGCGCGGACGGACGGCGACGGTGGCGGACCCGGAGGGCGCGGTGTTCAGGATCGTACGGTCCCCGCGGCCAGCGCCGTCCGGGCCGGACTCCGGTCCGCGGGCCGATCACCGTTCCGATCCGCAGACCGGTCCATAGGCCGATCACCGTTCCGGGCCGGGCTCCCGGCCGTAGCCGGGGCGCTGTCGTCCACCGGGAGGACATCGGGTGAGAGGGCCGCCGCCCGTGCGCTGGCGGCGGTCATCCGCCGTCGGTGGTGGCGGCGGCAGAGCACCTCGTACCCCACCTCGTCTCCCGCGTTGACATCGCCGACGACGACCTGGGCGCCCTCGACGACCATCAGACCGCCGACCGTACGGGCGTTGTGGGTGGCGCGGGCGCCGCACCAGCAGAGGGCCTCGACCTGGAGCACCTCGATCCGGTCGGCGAGTTCCACCAGCCGCTGGGACCCGGGGAAGAGCTTGGAGCGGAAGTCGGTGGTGATACCGAAGGCGAAGACATCCAGACCGAGGTCGTCCACCACCCGGGCCAGCTGGTCTATCTGGTCCGGGGCGAAGAACTGGGCCTCGTCGGCGATGACGTAGTCGCACCGCCCGCCCTGGGAGAGCCGGTCCACGAGATGGGCGTAGAGATCGAAGCCCTCCCCCGCCTCGACGGCGTCGGTGACCAGCCCGAGCCGGGAGGAGAGCTTGCCCTCGCCCGCGCGGTCCTGGCGGGTGAAGATGACGCCCTGGAGGCCCCGGGCCGAGCGGTTGTGCTCGATCTGCAACGCGAGGGTGCTTTTCCCGCAGTCCATCGTTCCGGAGAAGAACACCAGCTCGGGCATGGGGGGTTGACACCTTTCCAAGGGTCGGGGGGTGAAAGGGGGGAGTGGGGGTTACGAGCGCACTTCGAGCAGCGGGACCAGCTGCTCGACCGCGGTCATGGAGCCGTGCAGACCGACCATCGCGGACTCGTGCCGCTCCGAGGAGGAGGCGATGATCGCCACATCGTCGCAGGCGGCGGCGATCACATCGCCGATCCTGCCGTGGACCCGCTCGTCCACGGAGGGGCCGAACCAGCCGGCGGAGATCGCCTCGTCCCGGCCGGCCACCCAGAAGCGGTCGCCCAGCACCTCGCGCCAGACGGCCAGGACATCGGCGGCGGCGCCGGGGACGGCGTAGACATGCCGGGCCCGGCCCTCACCGCCGAGGAGCGCCACCCCCGCCCGCAGCTCCCAGTCCTCGTCGAAGTCGATCCGGGACTCGTCGCCGAAGGGGATGTCGATCATGCCGTGGTCGGCGGTGATGTAGAGCGCGGCACGGGGCGGCAGCTGCTCGGCGAGCCGCTGGGCCAGCCGGTCGACATACATCAGCTGTCCACGCCAGGCGTCCGAGTCGACACCGAAACGGTGCCCCGCGCCGTCCACCTCGCTGTAGTACGTATAGACGAGGGAGCGATCGGCGGCGCCGAGCTGCTCCGCCGCGAGATCCATGCGCTCCTCGCCGCTGAGGCGCCCCAGAAACGTTCCGCCGCTGAGGGCGATCCGGGTCAGGGGGGTGTGCTCGAAGAGCGGCGACGAGACCTGTGCGGTGTGCACCCCGGCCTCATGGGCGAGCTGGAAGACGGTGGGGTACGGCTGCCACAGATGCGGATCGGTCCAGGGGCGCCAGCGCAGCTGGTTCATCAGCTCCCCGGTGTCCGGGTCACGGACGGTGTACCCGGCGAGCCCATGGGCGCCGGGGGTGCGGCCGGTGCCGACGGAGGCGAGCGAGGTGGCCGTGGTGGCCGGGAATCCCGCGGTGATCGGCCGGCCGGTGCCACCGCGCGAGGTGGCGAGGAGCGAGCTGAGATAGGGCGCCTCGTCCGGGTGGCTCCTGATCTGCTCCCAGCCGAGGCCGTCGATCAGGAAGACGCAGTTCCGGTCGGCGGGCGTCAGCTCGGGCAGCAGCGGATCGAACCCCTGGACACCCTGCCCGGCGGCGAGGGTCGGCAGCAGATCGGCGAGCGAGCCCCGGCCGTACGCGGGTACGGGGGCGCTGCCCAGCGCGAGCGGTTCCGGTTCGTCCGGCCAGGCGGACGCGGTCATGGGCTGGACCATCAGCGGTTCGAGGCCGGGGTGGCCGTCGCCGCGGTGGCCTCGGAGAGCGCCTGGGCGAAGACCAGGGTCTGCCGGACGGTGTCCGGGCCGTCGCCGGCCTCGCTGACCCGCAGGCTCAGATCGTCGGCGGTGGAGCTGCCGGTGTAGCCGTGGTCGGCCTCGCAGTTCGGGTCGCCGCAGGCGGCGGGCTCCAGGTCGAGCCGGGAGACGGCACCCCAGCCGATGGTGAGGACGACCTCACGGGGCAGGGTCCCGGGGGTGTACGCCTCGGGGTTGGCCACCACCCGGCTGACCACGACGGAGGAGATCCGGTCCAGCTTCACCGATTCGGTGGAGGTGGTGGCGTACGGCGTCGGGGAGCTGGAGTCGGCGGCCTGCTCATCCGTGTGGCTGACGATGAAACGGGTGCCGGTCAGCACGAGGACGGTGACATGGCGGCGCACCTCGTTGGCGTCGAACGTGGTCTCCTGGTGCACCAGGTACGACGAGATCTGCTCCCCGCCGACAGCGGCCTCCACCGCCTCGGCCACCAGAGCCGGGTAGTAGCCGCTGCGCTCGATCGCCGCGCGCAGCCCCTGGGTCGTCGTACCGGTCTTCGCCATGCGGTCCATCCTACGGGGCCCGAGGGGCGCCGGGCGCTCACATCGGTCAGTAGCTCGGGAGGCGGCGCGGCCCCAGGTCAGTGAAGGTCGCGGGTGGGGCGAGCCGTACGGAGGCACCGAGCACGGAGAGTCCCCGCTGCGCCACGACGACGGGTTCAAGACTGATGGAGACCACTTCCGGGTGATCGTCCACCAGTCGTGATACCCGCAGGAGCAGCTCTTCGAGCGCCGGGGTGTCGACGGGTGCCGAGCCCCGCCAGCCGAAGAGCAGGGGGGCGGTACGGATGCCCCGGACCAGTTCGGCGGCGTCCCGGTCGGTCGCGGGGACCAGACGGTGGGAGGTGTCGCCGAGCAGCTCGGAGGCGGCTCCGGCGAGCCCGAAGGAGAGCACGGCGCCGACGGCGGGGTCGATGACGGCGCGGACGACGGTGTCCACGCCCCGGGGGGCCATGGACTGGACGACGGGGCGCAGCTCGGCGGGGTGGCCGAGCTGGTCGGTCAGTTCGCGGTAGGCCAGCCGCAGCTGGGGCTCGTCGGCGAGGTCGAGCCGGACGCCGCCGAGGTCGGGGCGGTGGCGCAGATGGGGGGCGGTGGTCTTGAGGGCGACGGGGTAGCCGAGGCGGCGGGCGGCCGAGACGGCCTCGTCGGGGTCGGGGGCGGGGAGCGCGGTCCGTACGGGGATGCCGTAGTGGGCGAGGAGGGCATGGGCGTCGGTGGCGGGGAGGGTGCCGCTGTCGCCGTCGGTGAGGAGCCGCTCGATCAGGGCGGCGGCGCCGGTCTCGTCGATGTCCTCGTACTCGGGGACCTTGCCGGGGTCGGCGGCCTGGCGGCGCCAGCGGGCGTAGCGCACGGCCTGGGAGAGGGCGCGGACGGCGCGGTCGGGGGCGGGGTAGGCGGGGATCCGGGCGCGGTCGGGGGCGGGGTCGGGGGCGGGGTCCGCCGGTACGCCGGTGGTACCGGTGGTGCCGGTGGTACCGGTGGCCTCGGTGTTTTCTGTGGTCCTTGTGATCTCTGGGGTCGCAGAGGTCCCCGTGAGTCCCTGGGGCTCGGGGGCCTCAGGGGTCGTTCTGGAGGTTTCCGTGGCCCCGGGGGCCCCAGGTGCCTCGTGCGCCCCGAGGGTTCCCGGGCTGGCAGGGCTGGTGGGAGTGGCGGTCGGTACGGTCGCCGGGCCCGGCTCCGGTGCGGGCGCGGATTCCGGCGGGGGCGCGGTGGCCCGTACCGCCGCGAGTGCCTCCGCCAGGCCGCCCAGCTCCACATGGACCACCGCCACGGGCTTGGCGCGGCCCGTGCCCGCCCGCGTACCCGCCGTCCCTGTCGCCGCCCCTGGCCCCGTCTCCGCGACCGCCGCGCGCAGCGCCCGCGCCAGGACCTCGCCGTCGCCCGACTCCGTACCGCCGTGGTCACCGACCCAGGGGATCGCGGTCACCACAACAGCGTCGCACCCCTCGTCGGCGAGGGCCCGGCTCAGCGCGGCCCGGAAGTCCGCCGGGGTGGCCTCGGTGGTCAGATCCAGCGGCGGCTGCGGACGCAGCCCCTCCGCCAGACAGGCGTCATAGGTGAGCAGCCCCAGCGACTCGGAGTTGCCGAGGATCGCCACCCTCGGCCCGGCGGGCAGCGGCTGCCCGGCGAGCAGCACCCCCGCGTCGATCAGCTCGGTGACCGTGTCGACCCGGATCACACCCGCCTGCCGCAGCAGCGCCCCGACCGCCGCGTCCGGGATACGGGTGACCGGCACCGCGTGCCCCGGCGGCTCGCTCCCGCTGTGCCGGGCGCCCTTGACCACGACGACCGGCTTCACCGCGGCGGTGCGCCGAGCGAGCCGGGTGAACTTGCGCGGGTTGCCGATGGACTCCAGATAGAGCAGGGCCACATCGGTGTCGGGGTCGTCGTACCAGTACTGGAGGAAGTCGTTGCCGGAGACATCGGCGCGGTTGCCGGAGGAGATGAAGGAGGAGAGCCCGGCGCCCCGGCGGTGCAGCTCCGACAGGAGGGCGATACCGATCGCCCCGGACTGGGTGAAGAGGCCGATCCGTCCCCGGGCGGGCGAGCGGGGGGCGAGCGAGGCGTTGAGGCGTACCGTTTCCGCGGTGCTGATGATCCCGAACGAGTTGGGGCCGATGATGCGCATCCCGTACGAGCGGGCCCGGCGGACGAGTTCCCGCTGGCGCAGCCGGCCGTCGACGCCGCTCTCGGCGTATCCGGCGGAGAGCACGACCAGTCCGCGCACCCCGTGTTCACCGCAGTCCGTGACCACCTCGGGCACCCGCTCGGCGGGCACCGCGACCACGGCGAGATCCACCGTGGAGCCGGTCGCGGCGGCGATCTCGGCCACGGAGCGGAAGGCGGGCACCCCCTCCACCTCGGGCCAGCCGTCGGGGAACGCCCGGTTCACCGCGTAGAGGCGGCCGGTGTAGCCGGAGTCACGGAGGTTGCGCAGGACGGTACGGCCCAGATTGCCGGAGGTGCGTCCGGTGCCGATGACGGCCACCGAACCGGGTGCGAGCAGCCGCTGGACGGAGCGGGCCTCGGCCCGCTGCTCCCGGGCGCGCTGGACGGCGAGGGACTTCTCGGTGGGCTCCAGGTCCAGGGTGAGATGGACGGAGCCGTCCTCGAAGCTGCGCTTCTGGGTGTAGCCGGCATCCCGGAACACCTTGATCATCTTGCTGTTGGCGGGCAGCACCTCGGCCGCGAACCGCCGGATATCGCGCTCCCGGGCGACGGCCGCGATGTGTTCGAGGAGGGCGGAGGCGACGCCGCGCCCCTGGTGCGCGTCCTGCACCAGGAAGGCGACCTCCCCCTGGTCGGCGGGGGCGGAGGCGGGCCGTCCGCGCTCGTCGATACGGTCGTAGCGGACGGTCGCGATGATCTCCCCGCCCACCGTCACGGCGAGCCCCACCCGGTCCACGTAGTCGTGATGGGTGAAGCGGTGGACGTCCTTGGCGGTGAGCCGGGGGTACGGGGCGAAGAAGCGGTAGTACTTCGACTCGTCCGAGACCTGTTCATAGAAGCTGACCAGCCGCCCGGCGTCGTCGGGGGTGATCGGCCGGATGCGCGCGGTGCCGCCGTCGCGCAGCACCACATCGGCCTCCCAGTGGTCGGGATAGGTCTGTTCCGGCCGGGTCCGCATGGCGAAAGAGTACGGCGCGACCGGCGGTCACGGAGTCCCGAGGAGGGTGATCGCCGGGTGGACGGGGAAGAAAGGACGAGGTCGGGACGGTCGGCCCCGGGGAGCGGGGCCGGGTGGCGGCGGCCCGGGGCCGGGCGGCGCGTCCGCCGGGCGCGCGGGGCGGGACGGGGAGCGTCCCGTACCGTGGCACACTGGTCTAGACAACCCATTTCCCCCCGAAGGACACCACCATGGCTGAGCGCCGCGTCACCGTCGGCTGGGCCGAGGGCCTGCACGCCCGACCCGCCTCTCTCTTCGTCCGTGCCGCCGCCGCGTCCGGCGTCCCCGTGACGATCGCCAAGGCCGACGGCAACCCGGTCAACGCCGCCTCCATGCTCGCGGTGCTCGGGCTGGGCGCCCGGGGCGGCGAGGAGATCGTGCTGACCTCGGACGCCGAGGGTGCGGACGGTGCGCTGGACCGGCTGGCCAAGCTGGTCGCGGAGGGCCTGGAGGAGCTGCCGGAGACGGTCTGACCGCCGGCCGCGCGGCCCGGGGTCTCCCGGGCCCGGTCCCGGTGCCGGTTCTCCCCCCCACCCGGCACCGGAGCGCCCCCGTCCGGCGCTCCCCCGGCCCGTACCCACGGGCCGCACCCCCGGCCCGTTCCGACGGGCCTCGTAGACGGCCGCCCTCAGGGGCCGGCGGAACAAGCCGCGGACTCTTCCCCCGACCAAGGAGAGCCCGCGGCTTTTCGCATGTGCCGGGCCGCCGGTGGCCGCGGCTTCCCGCCCCCGCCGCCCCCGGCGCCGGGCTCAGGCACTCAAGCACTCAAGCACTCAAGCAAGCAGGCACCCGGGGGCTCAGCGGGGCTCACCCGGGTTCAGCGGGGGGCCGTCGCCAGCCGGGGCGGACGGCGGTACGGGCGGTGCGGCGGGCCCGGTGGCTGGGGCAGCCGCAGCCGGTGCGCCCGGGCGCCGCGCTCGGCATGGAGCGCGGTCAGCTCCCGCGCCCGCTCCGCGTCGCCGCGCACCACCGCGTCCAGGATCGCCCCGTGCTCCGCCCAGCACACCGCCGGCTCGGCCGGCTGCTCCACGGCGTACATCCACGCGATCTTGTGCCGCAACTGCGTGAGCAGCGCGATCAGCCCCGGGCTGGCCGACGCCTGGGCCAGCGTCTGATGGAACCAGCCGCCCAGCGCCCGCAGATCCTCGCCCTGGTCCCGGCGGACCCGCTCCTGCCCCAGCCGTACCAGCCCGCGCAGCACCCGCAGATGCGCCTCGGTGCGCCGCCGGGCCGCCCGGGCCGCGCCCAGTGGCTCCAGCAGCATCCGCGCCTCCAGCAGATCGGCCGCCTCCTGCGCGGTGGGCTCGGCGACCCGGGTCCCGGCATGCCGGCGGATCACCACGAACCCCTCGGCCTCCAGGGTGCGCAGGGCCTCACGGACCGGGATGCGGGAGACCCCGTACCGGCGGGCGAGCTGTTCCTCGGTGAGCCGGCCGCCGCGCGGGAAGACCCCGGAGACGATGTCGTCGCGGATCGCCGTGCAGACCGAGTGCGCCGGGACGCGCATGACCGAACCTCCGCTGGGATCCGCTGCACTCCCCCGGGGTCGTCGGGCACCCCGGGTGCGCGGCCCGTGTGCCGCGCGCCCGGCGACTCTATTGCAGCGGACCGCCCTTCCCCGTGGAGCCGGGTGCGAAGCCGCTCTCTTCCGGCCAGTACGCCGAGAGCCCCCGGCACTGGGTGGATTCCAGGCGCCGGGGGCTCTCGGTGAGACTTCTGGGGGGCGGGGTGTCAGATGCCGACCCCATGGGAGCGCAGATAGGCGACGGGGTCCACATCGGAGCCGTACTCGGCGCCGCTGCGGGCCTCGAAGTGGAGGTGCGCGCCGGTGGAGTTGCCGGTGGAGCCCGCGAGGCCGATCTGCTGACCCGGCATCACGCTCTGTCCGGCGGTGACCTGGACGGCCAGCAGATGGCCGTACTGGGTGTACGAGCCGTCGTTCATCCGGATCACGACATTGTTGCCGTAGGCGCCGCCCCAGCCGGCCTCGACCACGGTGCCCGCGCCCACGGAGACCACGGCGGTGCCCTCGGAGGCGTGGAAGTCGATGCCGGAGTGGCTGCCGGAGGACCAGTAGGCGCCGCCGGTCTGGTAGCCGGTGGAGACATGGGACCCGGCCACCGGTGAGGTGTAGGTCTTCATCAGCCGCTCGCGCTCGGCCTCACGGGCGGCGCGCTCACGCTCCTCACGGGCTTCCCGCTCACGGGCCTCGGCCTTGCGGCGGGCCTCCTTGACGGCCTCCTCGCGGGCGATGGCCTCGCGCTTCTGGGTGAGGGCCTGGTCGTTGACCTCGTCGGCGAGGGAGTCGGCCTCCGCGTCGGCGGCCAGGATCATGAAGGTGCCGGTGTCCTCGGCGGTGGCGGGCGCCTTGGAGACGTCGTCCGCCACGGCGAAGGCCGGGGTGGCGAGGGCGCCGCAGACCCCTGTGGTGGCGAGCGTGGCGGCACCGGCGATGCTCGCGCCGCGGCGCTTCGCACGGCTCGGGGCACGGTGTTTCCCGGTGGAGCGGGTCAACGCCATGTAGAGGCTGATCCTTTCCTTCCTTCTCGCCTACCGGGTTAGCTGACGGGTTCGGAGCAGGAAGGTCTCCTACGGGCCCCTCCGCACGGAGCGAAGGCGTCCGATTCACCCCTGGGGACGGTGGGTCCCCGGCTCCCCCGGGCTCACACCCATGGGGGATTCGGCGATGACTGTCCGTGCCGCGGATGCGGCGTACAGCAGGCGAACAGCCGCACTGACGCTACGGGCGGCGCCTTCGGTTCGCCAAACAGACGGCGGATTTTGTTGGGTATGCCACACCACAGACAGGCGAGTTCCCCATGACATTCCCTCAAAAGCGGACAGACGCCACGAAAAATGACCGGAGCCCTGGTGGGAGTGGACACCAGGGCTCCGGCCGGCCCGATCGGGCCTTCCCGGGGGAAGGTCAGCCGGTCACCACGGTGACCTCGCCGATGCCCAGGGCCTTGACGGGCTCCACGATCTGCGCCGCGTCCCCGACGAGCACCGTGACCAGCCGGTCCACCGGGAAGGCGCTGACCACGGCGGCGGTCGCCTCCACGGTGCCGGTCGCGGCGAGCCGTGCGTACAGGGTGGCCTGGTAGTCGTCGGGCAGATGCTGCTCGACCTGGTCCGCCAGGGTGCCCGCGACGGCCGCCGCGGTCTCGAACTTCAGCGGTGCGACACCGACGAGGTTCTGTACGGCGGTGTCCCGCTCGGCGTCGGTCAGCCCTTCGGCCGCCAGCACCCGCAGCACCTGCCACAGATCCGCCAGGGCCGGACCGGTGTTGGGCGTGTCCACCGAGCCGCTGATGGCGAGCAGCGAGGCGCCCGTGCCGTCCGGCGCGGACCGCAGCACCTGGCCGAAGGCGCGGACGCCGTAGGTGTAGCCCTTCTCCTCGCGCAGCACCCGGTCGAGCCGGGAGGTGAGGGTGCCGCCGAGGCAGTACGAGCCCAGCACCTGCGCCGCCCAGACCCGGTCGTGCCGGTCCGGCCCGATCCGGCCGATGAGCAGCTGGGTCTGGACCGCCCCGGGACGGTCGACGACGACCACCCGGCCGGTGTCGTCCGCGGTGGTCGGCGGTACGGGGCGGGGGTCGCGGGAGTCGCCCGTCCACTCGCCCAGGGTCTCGGCGAGCACGGCGTCCAGGTCGACACCGGTCAGATCGCCGACGACGACCGCGGTGGCGGTGGCGGGGCGGACATGGGCCTCGAAGAAGGCGCGTACGCCCGCCGCGTCGATCCGGGCGACGGTCTCCTCGGTGCCCTGCCGGGGCCGCGACATCCGGTGCGTGGCCGGGAACAGCTCCCGGAACAGCTCCTTGGCGGCGCGGCGGGAGGGGTTGGCCAGCTCATGGGGGATCTCGTCCAGCCGGTTGCGCACCAGCCGCTCGATCTCCCCGTCGAGGAAGGCGGGGGCCCGCAGCGCCTCGGCGACCAGGCCGAGCGCCTTGGCCAGCCGGGAGACCGGGACCTCCAGGGAGACCCGCACACCCGGGTGGTCGGCATGGGCGTCGAGGGTCGCGCCGCACCGCTCCAGCTCGGCGGCGAACTCCTCGGCGGAGCGCTTGTCGGTGCCCTCGGAGAGCGCCCGGGACATGATCGTGGCGATGCCGTCAAGGCCCTCCGGCTCCGCGTCGAGCGGGGCGTCGACCAGGATGTCGACGGCCACCACCTGCTGACCGGGGCGGTGGCAGCGGAGCACGGTCAGCCCGTTGTCGAGGCCGCCGCGCTCGGGCGCGGGGAAGGCCCAGGGGCTCGGCTGCCCCGCCTCGGGCCGGGGGTGGAAGTCCATGGTGGTCAGCGGCTCGGCGTCGGTCACTGGCCCGCCCCTTCTGCGTGCTCGGTGGTCGCGTCGTTCTGGTCGTTCGCGTCGTTCCCGGTGGCGGCGTCGGCGGCGTCGGCGGCCAGCGGCTCGTACACCAGCACCGCGCGGTTGTCGGGGCGCAGCCGGGCGGCGGCGACGGCCCGCACCTCGTCGGCGGTGACATCGAGGATGCGGTCGACGGCGGTCAGCGCGAGCTGGGGGTCGCCGAAGAGGACCGCGTACCGGCAGAGTTCGTCGGCGCGGCCGGCGACGGTGGAGAGCCGGTCCAGCCACTCCCGCTCCAGCTGGGCCTGGGCGCGCTCCAGCTCCTCGGGGGTCGGACCGTCCTCGGCGAACCGGGCCAGCTCGTCGTCGACGGCGGACTCGATCCGCTCCACCTCGACACCGGTGGAGGTCTTCACATCCAGCCAGCCCAGCGAGGGCGCGCCGGCCAGCCGCAGCAGGCCGAACCCGGCGGCGACGGCCGTCTGGTCGCGGCGGACCAGGCGGTTGTGCAGCCGGGACGACTCACCGCCGCCGAGGACGGTCAGCGCCAGATCGACGGCGTCGCACTCACGGGTGCCGTCGTGCGGCAGCCGGTAGGCGGCCATCAGCGCACGGGCGGGCACCTCCTCCTCGACCACCTCGCGCAGCTGCTCGCCGATGGTGTCCGGCAGGGAGCCGTCCCGGGGCTGCGGCTTGCCGTCGTGGCCCGGGATGGAGCCGAAGTACTTCTCGATCCAGGCGAGGGTGGCCCCGGGGTCGATGTCGCCGACGACCGACAGCACCGCGTTGTTCGGCGCGTAGTAGGTACGGAAGAACGCGCGGGCGTCCTCCAGCGTCGCGGCGTCCAGATCGGCCATGGACCCGATGGGGGTGTGGTGGTACGGGTGGCCCTCGGGGTACGCGAGGGCGGTGAGCTTCTCGAACGCGGTGCCGTACGGGACGTTGTCGTACCGCTGGCGGCGCTCGTTCTTGACCACGTCGCGCTGGTTCTCCATCGACTCGTCGTCGAGGGCGGCCAGCAGGGAGCCCATGCGGTCGGCCTCCAGCCAGAGCGCCAGCTCCAGCTGGTGGGCGGGCATGGTCTCGAAGTAATTGGTGCGCTCGAAACTGGTGGTGCCGTTGAGGGAGCCGCCGGCCCCCTGCACCAGTTCGAAGTGGCCGTTGCCCTTGACCTGGTGCGAGCCCTGGAACATCAGGTGCTCGAAGAGGTGGGCGAGGCCGGTACGGTCCTTGACCTCATGGCGGGATCCGACGTCGTACCAGAGGCAGACCGCGGCGACCGGGGTCAGGTGGTCCTCGGAGAGCACCACACGCAGGCCGTTGGCCAGCCGGTGCTCCGTCGCTGTCAGGCCGCCCGAACCGGCCTGAGCTGTGGCCGTGTGACCCATGGGCATGTACGTCCCTTCGATCGCGATGCTGTTGGGTGTTGTTTTCCCAGCGATGCCACTGTATGCAAGCGGAGCGACACCTGGCGAAGTGCTTACCGCGCGCTCCCCTCTTCCGCGCTCCCTTCCGCCCGGCGGTCCGTGCCGGGCTCCCGCGGGGCCCGCCGGCGGGCCCGTGACAGGTGGGAATCCGGTACGGAGCGGGTGCGTCCGGCGGGGTGACCAGCGGTGGGTACGGTGGGCGGGCCGGTGTCGTTCACCGGGTCGCGGTCGGTGATGTCAGTGCGACAGTCCACAATGGGCGGCGACAGTTCCCGATCCGGTCCGTGAAGGAGCAGCAGCCGCGATGGCCCGCCGCAGCACGAAATCCCCGCAGCCCGATTTCGAGGAGAAGATCCTCGACATCGACGTCGTCGACGAGATGCAGGGCTCCTTCCTCGAATACGCCTATTCGGTGATCTACTCCCGCGCCCTCCCGGACGCCAGGGACGGGATGAAGCCGGTACAGCGCCGCATCGTCTATCAGATGAACGAGATGGGGCTGCGCCCGGACCGGGGCTATGTGAAGTGCGCCCGGGTCGTCGGCGAGGTCATGGGCAAGCTGCATCCGCACGGCGACGCCTCGATCTACGACGCCCTGGTGCGCATGGCCCAGCCGTTCTCCATGCGGGTGCCGCTGGTCGACGGCCATGGCAACTTCGGTTCGCTGGGCAATGACGACCCGCCCGCCGCGATGCGGTACACCGAGTGCCGGATGGCGGACGCCACCTCGCTGATGACCGAGTCCATCGACGAGGACACGGTGGACTTCAGCCCGAACTACGACGGGCAGGAGCGGGAGCCGGTGGCGCTCCCCGCCGCCTATCCGAACCTCCTGGTGAACGGCTCGTCGGGCATCGCGGTCGGTATGGCGACCAATATGCCGCCGCACAATCTGGGCGAGGTCATCGCCGCCGCCCGGCATCTGATCCGCTACCCGGGCGCGGATCTGGAGACCCTGATGCGGTTCATCCCCGGTCCCGATCTGCCCACGGGCGGACGGATCGTGGGGCTCGCGGGCATCAAGGACGCCTATGCCACCGGGCGCGGCACCTTCAAGATCCGTGCCACCGCCACGGTGGAGAGCGTGACCGCCCGCCGCAAGGGCATCATCGTCACCGAGCTGCCGTTCTCGGTGGGCCCGGAGAAGGTGATCTCCAAGATCAAGGATCTGGTCGGGTCGAAGAAGCTCCAGGGCATCGCCGATGTCAAGGACCTCACCGACCGCGCCCATGGGCTGCGCCTGGTCATCGAGATCAAGAACGGCTTCGTCCCGGAGGCGGTGCTGGAGCAGCTCTACAAGCTGACCCCGATGGAGGAGTCCTTCGGGATCAACAATGTGGCGCTGGTGGACGGCCAGCCGCTCACCCTGGGGCTGCGGGAGCTGCTGGAGGTCTATCTGGACCACCGCTTCACCGTGGTGCGGCGGCGCAGCGAGTTCCGGCGCGGCAAGCGCAACGACCGTCTCCACCTGGTCGAGGGGCTGCTGGTCGCGCTGATCGACATCGATGAGGTGATCCGCCTCATCCGCTCCAGCGAGAATTCGGCGCAGGCCAAGCAGCGGCTGATCGAGCGGTTCGGTCTCTCCGACATCCAGACCCAGTACATCCTGGACACCCCGCTGCGGCGGCTGACCAAGTTCGACCGGATCGAGCTGGAGAGCGAGCGCGACCGGCTGACCGAGGAGATCGAGGCGCTGACGCGGATCCTGGACTCCGACGCCGAGCTGCGCAAGCTGGTCTCGGGCGAACTGGCGTCGGTGGCGAAGAAGTTCGGCACCGAGCGCCGCACGGTGCTGCTGGAGTCGGGGGCGGTCCCGGCCCCCGCGGTCTCCCTGGAGGTGGCGGACGACCCCTGCCGGGTGCTGCTCTCCTCGACCGGTCTGCTGGCGCGCACGGCCACCGGTGAGCCCCTGCCGGAGCCGGGCGAGCGGCGGGCCAAGCACGATCTGATCGTCTCCTCGGTGCTGTCGAGCGCCCGGAGCGACATCGGCGCGGTCACCTCGGCGGGCCGGCTGCTGCGGCTCTCCGTGATCGATCTGCCGCAGCTGCCGCAGACGGCCACCGCGCCCACCCTCTCCGGCGGGGCGCCCCTGTCGGAGTTCCTGACGCTGGAGGCGGACGAGAGCCTGGTCTGTCTGACCACGCTGGACGAGTCCTCGCCGGGGCTGGCGCTGGGCACCCTCCAGGGTGTGGTCAAGCGGGTGGTGCCCGACTATCCGGCGAACAAGGACGAGCTGGAGGTCTTCAGCCTCAAGGACGGCGACCGGATCATCGGCGGGTCCGAGCTGCGCACGGGCGACGAGGATCTGGTCTTCATCACCTCGGACGCGCAGCTGCTGCGGTATCCGGCCGGGCAGGTCCGGCCGCAGGGCCGGGCGGCGGGCGGTATGGCCGGGGTGAAGCTGGCGGACGGGTCGCGGGTGCTGTCGTTCACGGCGGTCGACCCGGCGGCGGACGCGGTGGTCTTCACGGCCGCCGGCTCGGCGAACGCGCTGGACGACTCGGCGACCTCGGTGAAGCTGACCCCCTTCGACCAGTATCCGCGCAAGGGCCGGGCCACCGGAGGGGTGCGCTGCCAGCGGTTCCTGAAGGGTGAGGATGTGCTGGTGCTCGCCTGGGCGGGCGAGGCGCCCGCCCGCGCGGCGCAGAAGAACGGCACACCGGCCACACTGCCGGAGCCGGACCCGCGCCGGGACGGCTCGGGCATCGTGCCCGAGTCGGCGGTCGCGGTGCTGGCGGGCCCGCCGCGCTGATCCGGGGCCCTGCCGTGGCCCCGGCGGAGCCCTGCCGGGGCCGCTGGGCGGACGGATGACAGCGGGCCGGGAGCGAGGTCGTCACCTCGCTCCCGGCCCGCTCTGTCCTTGAAGGGCTCCGGCGCTCAGGGCGGCCGGGGCCTGGGGCTCAAGGCCGCCGGGGCCTCAGGGCCGGGCTCGGCCGCTCAGGGCCGTGGCCCGGTCGCTCAGGGCCGGGCCGAGGGCTCCGCGTACCACTCGGGCTCCTCCGGACCGGGGTCGTCCGCCTCCGGACCGAGGCCGTCCGCCTCCGGACCGGTGACATAGCGCAGTACGCCCCACATGCTCCGCTCATCGGCGACATCCTCCGCGGGACCGGTCACCCGGGTGTGCTCCAGCGCCTCACCGAGGGCCGGGGCGTCGATACCGGAGCCGATGAGCACCAGTTCGGAGCGGCGCCGCGCGCCCGGGGGCCAGGGCTCGGGGTGGAAGCGCAGAAACCGGCCGACGGCGTGGACCGCGTAGCGGTTGCGCGGATCCCGGGCCCCGAAGTCCACAAACCCCTTGATCCGGTACAGCCCGCGCGGCCGGGAGTCCAGGAAGTCCAGCAGCCGCCGGGGGTGCAGGGGCCCATCGGCGGTGAAGTCCACGCTGTCATAGGCGGCGTGCAGATGGGCGGAGTGGTCGTGGCCGGTCTCCTCCGGCTCCAGCAGATCCTCGAAGGCCAGCTGGCCCACCCGCTCCCGGCCCGGCCGGGGGTCGAAGAAGAGCGCGGGGTCGACCCTCCCGTGCACCGACTCCACGACCGCCGCCGCCGGAGCGACCGCCCCGAGCGCGGCCCGCAGCCGCTCCCGGGCCGGGGGGTCCACCCGGTCGGTCTTGTTGAGGACGACGAGATCGGCGACGGCCAGATGCCGGTCGATCTCCGGATGCCGCTCCCGGGTGGCGTCGAACTCGGCCGCGTCGACGACCTCGACCAGCCCCCCGTACACGATCCGTTCGTTCTCCCCGGCGAGCACCATCCGCACCAGCTCCTGCGGTTCGGCGAGACCGCTCGCCTCGATCACGATCACATCGAGACGGGCGGCGGGCCGGGCCAGCTTCTCCAGGAAGACATCCAGCTCGGAGCTGTCGACGGCGCAGCAGAGACAGCCGTTGCCGAGGGAGACCGTGGAGTCGCCGAGCTGGCCGGCGACGGTCATGGCGTCGATCTCGATGGAGCCGAAGTCATTGACGATGGCGCCGATCCGGGTGCCCCGGCAGGTGCGCAGCAGATGGTTGAGGAGGGTCGTCTTGCCGGAACCGAGGAATCCGGCGAGAACGACGACGGGGATCCGCCCGGCCGCCGGGGCGACGGGGACCTCTGGGACGGCAGCGGCCTCCGGGGCGGCAGATGTGCGGGCGGGCGGGGCGGTGCTGGTGGGACGGGTCATCCGGGGGTCTCTCAGACGGCGGGCACGGGCTGCGGCGGAGGCGGGCCGACATAGCGGGCCGCCGGTCGGATGATCTTCGAGTCCGCCGCCTGCTCCAGGATATTGGCGCTCCAGCCCACCACCCGGGCCGCGCAGAAGGTGGGGGTGAACATCTCCCGGGGCAGCCCGCACAGCTCCATGACCACGCCCGCGTAGAACTCCACATTGGTGTGCAGCTCCCGCCCCGGCTTCAGCTCGGCCAGCACGGCGACGACCTCCTTCTCCACCTGGACGGCGAACTCCACCAGCGGCCCGCCGAACTCCTGGGCGATCGAGCGCAGCATCCGCGAGCGGGGGTCCTCGGTGCGGTAGACGGGGTGGCCGAAGCCCATGATCCGGTCGCCCGCGAGGACCCGCTCGGTGACCCAGGGCCGGATCCGCCCGGGGGTGCCGATGGCGTCGAGGGTGTCCAGGGCGCGGCTGGGCGCACCCCCGTGCAGGGGCCCGGAGAGGGCGCCGATGGCACCGGTCAGACAGGCGACGACATCGGCGCCGGTGGAGGCGATCACCCGGGCGGTGAAGGTGGAGGCGTTGAAGCCGTGGTCCACGGTGGCGATGAGATAGCGCTCGATCGCCCGTGCGCGGTCGGGCGCGGGTTCGGTCCCGGTGAGCATGTAGAGGTAGTTGGCGGCGTACGGCAGGTCGTCCCGGGGCTCCACCGGCTCCAGCCCCCGGCCGAGCCGGTGGAGCGCGGTGAGCAGGGTGGGGACGGCGGCGCAGGCGGTCAGCGCGTCGGCCCGGCGGGCCTCGGGGTCCAGGTCGTACCCGGGCCGCATCCCGGTGGCCGCCCCGAGCAGCGAGAGCGCGGTCCGCAGCCCCGCGAGCGGCCCGGCGGGCGCACTGGCGCGGGCGATGGCGGGGAGCGCGGAGCGCACCTCGGCGGGGAGCCGCCGCAGCGGCGCGGTGGCGGCGTGGAAAGCGGCCCGCTCGGCGGCGTCCGGCAGCCGGCCGTGGACCATCAGATGCCAGACGTCCTCGAACCCCCGGACGGTGGCCAGGTCGACGGCGGAGTACTGGCGGTAGTGGTAGAAGCCCTCACGTCCGCGCACATCGCCGAGGGCGGTGTCGGTCACCACGACGCCCGCGAGTCCACGGGGTACGGCGACGCCTTCGGAGGTGGCGGTGGCGGTGGTGTCGGCGTTGTTCATGGGGAGCATCGGTCTCCTCTGTCGGACCCCGGGGCCGATCGAGCCGGCCCCGGGTGGGGTCCATCGAGCACTTCCTCAAATATTGATTCGACTCTCCATCCTTGACTCGATCAGTGTCAATATTGATTGAATCAATGTGTATGGGGGTGGGTACGGTGTCCCCATGACGGATCAATCGGCGCACGCGGCACGGCTGACCACCCGGGAGGCCGCCGAACGGCTGGGAGTGAAGCCCGCGACGCTGTACGCGTATGTCAGCCGGGGCCTGCTGGACAGCCGGCGCGACCCCGGCGGCCGGGGCAGCACCTTCGACCCCGAGGAGGTCGACGCGCTGGCCCGGCGGAACCGCCGGGAGAGCGCCCCGGGCACGGAGGTCACCCAGCGGATCCGTACCGGTATCACCTTGATCGACAAGGACCGGTACTACTACCGGGGCGTCGATGCCACGGAGCTGGCCCGGCTTCACTCGTACGAGACCGTCGCCGAATGGCTGTGGACGGGACGGCTGCGGCCGGGGATCCGTTTCACCGCCCCGGCCGGGGCCCTGGCGGCGGCCCGGCGCGCGGTCGCCGCGCTGCCCCCGGCGAGCGGCTCGGCGGACCGGCTGCGGGCGGCGGCGGTCGCGGCGGCCGTCACCGACCCGGTCCGCTTCGACCTGGGACGGGACGCGGTGCTGGGGAGCGCCCGGATGCTGGTGCCGACCCTGGTCGACGCCCTGCCGCCGCTGGGCGGCCCCTCCGGCTCCCGTGCCGGTGCTTCCGGTACCGCCGGAGCCTCTGGTGCTTCCGGGAATCCCGAGACCTCCGGTACTTCCGGTACTTCCGGTACGGAGTCCATCGCCCGGCGGCTGTGGGCGCGGCTGACCCCCGCCGAGCCGGACCCGGCGGCCGTACGCGTCCTCGATCTGGCCCTGGCGCTGCTCATCGACCACGATCTGGCCGCCTCCACGCTGGCCGTCCGGGTGGCGGCCTCCGCGCACGCCCACCCGTACGCGGTGGTCTCCGCCGGTCTGGGCGCCCTGGACGGCCCGCTGCACGGCGCCGCCGGGGGGCTGGCCCACCGGATGCTCACCGAGGTGCTGGAGCGCGGCAGCGCGGCGGCGGTCGTCGCCGACCATCTGCGGGCGGGCCGCCCGGTGCCGGGGCTCGGGCACCGGCTCTACCCCGGGCGCGACCCCCGTGCCGAGGCGCTCCTCACCGCCCTGGAGGCGATCCCGGCCGCGGCTCCCGCACTGGCGGCGGCCCGCGAGGTGGAGGCGGTGACCGCGCGCCAGATGGCGCTGAACGCCAATGTCGATCTCGCCCTGGGGACCCTCTCGGCCGGGTTCGGGATGGCCACCGAGGCGAGTGAGACGATCTTCGCGGTGGCCAGGACGGCCGGCTGGATCGCCCATGCCCTGGAGGAGTACGGGGAACAGCCCCTGCGGCTGCGGCCCAGCGGCCAGTACATCGGCCCGCGCCCGCCGCGCCCCCTGCCCGCGCCGGAGATCTGACCGCCGGAGATCCGACCGCAGGAAATCTGGCCACCGGAGGCCCCCGGCCGGGGGCGGCCACCGGGGCGGACCGGGCCGCTGAGCAGGGGCGGAGCCGGGCCGGAGCCGATCCGGAGCAGGGGTGGATTTCGGAAAGGCCATCCCGCCGTCTACCGTTCATAGACATGAGCCCGGAATCGACCGCCCCGCCCCGCCGACGGCGGATCGGCTGGCCGCAGCGGGTGTTCTCCCAGGTCCTGCTGATGCAGCTGGCCATCGCCACCGGTGTCACCGTTCTCGCCACCGGCTTCTTTCTCGCGCCGCTCTCCGCCCAGCTGGACGACCAGGCGATGCGCAGGGCCCTGGCCATCGCGCAGACCGCCGCGTCCCCGCAGGTCGTCGAGGCTCTGACGACCACCCGCCCCACCCCCACCGGACCGGCCCAGGCGGAGGCCGAGCGGATCCGGTCGGCCACCGGGGCCGAGTATGTCGTGATCATGGACATGAGCGGGGTCCGCTGGTCCCACACCTCCCCGCAGCAGATCGGCCGGCTGGTCTCCACCGACCCCAGCGCCGCGCTCGCGGGCCGGGAGGTCATGGAGATCGACAGCGGCACCCTCGGCCGCTCCGCCCGGGGCAAGGTCCCCCTGCGCGGCGAGGACGGACGGATCATCGGCGCGGTCTCCGTCGGCATCGAGTACGACAGCGTGCGCGACCGTCTCTTCTCGGCCATCCCCGGTCTGCTGCTGTATGCGGGCGGGGCGCTGGCCGCCGGGGCCATCGCCGCCTATCTGATCTCTCGCCGACTGCAACGGCAGACCCATGACCTGGCCTTCTCCGATATCTCCGCACTGCTGGCGGAACGGGAGGCCATGCTGCACGGCATCCGCGAGGGTGTGGTGGCCCTGGACGCGAACGGCCGGATCCGGCTGATGAACGACGAGGCCCAGCGGCTGCTCGGGCTGGAGAACGACGGCCGGGGGCTCCCGCTCGGCCAGGTGCTCGGCGAGGGGCGTACCACCGATGTCCTGGCCGGACGGGTCACCGGCGAGGATCTGGTGGCCGTCCGGGGCCACCGGGTGCTGATCACCAACCGGATGCCCACCGACGACGGCGGCGCCGTCGCCACCCTGCGCGACCGCACCGAGCTGGAACGGCTGGGCCGGGAGCTGGACTCCACCCGGGGCCTGATCGACGCCCTGCGCGCCCAGGACCATGAGCACGCCAACCGGATGCACACCCTCCTCGGCCTGCTGGAGCTGGAGATGCACGACGAGGCGGTCGACTTTGTCACCGAGGTGGTCGGGGTGCACCGGGCCACCGCCGAACAGGTCACCGAGAAGGTCCACGACCCCCTGCTCGCCTCCCTGCTGGTGGGCAAGGCCACCGTGGCCGCCGAACGCGGGGTCTCCCTGCGGATCGCCCCCGCCACCCTGCTCCCGGACCGGTTGGTGGACCCGCGCGGCCTGGTCACCGTCGTCGGCAACCTCGTGGACAACGCCATGGACGCGGCGGCCGGTTCGGCCGATCCCCGGATCGAGGTCGAGCTGTCCTGCGCGGGCCGTACGGCGGTCCTGCGGGTCGCGGACAGCGGCCCCGGTGTCCCGCCCGAGCGGCGGGAGGAGATCTTCACCGAGGGATGGACCACCAAGGAGCTGCCGTTCCACGGCAAGCGCGGTCTGGGCCTCGCCCTGGTCCGCCGGCTCGCCGAGCGCCAGGGCGGCAGCGCCCAGGTGCGCGACGCGGAGGGCGGCGGCGCCGAGTTCATCGTCGTCCTCCCGGAGGCACTGACGGAACTGGCGGACCCCGAACCGGAGCCGAGGCCCGCCACGGCAGCGGAGGCAGAGCGATGAACAGCGGTACGGTCAACAACGCCACGGCCGCCGGGGCGGTGGGCGCCGCCCCGGGGCAGGGCTCCCGGGACACGACCCCGCACGGCGGCGGCGACCGGCCCATCGAGGTCCTGATCGTCGACGACGACATCCGGGTCGCGGGCATCAACGCCGCCTATGTCGCCAAGGTGCCCGGCTTCCGGGTCTGCGCCGAGGCCCACTCCGCGGCCGAGGCCCTCGCCCGGATCGCCGACTCCCCCGCCGACCTGGTCCTCATGGACCACTATCTGCCGGACGGCAATGGCCTGGCCGTCGTCCGGGAGCTGCGGCGGCTCGGCCACCACACCGACGTGATCATGGTGACGGCCGCCCGGGACGTGGCCACGGTCCAGGCGGCCATGCGGCACGGCGCCCTCCAGTACCTGGTCAAACCGTTCAACTTCGCCGGCCTGCGCACCAAACTGGAGGCGTACGCGGGACTGCGCCGCACCCTGGGCGGCGGCGGCGAGGCCGAACAGGCCGAGGTGGACCGGATCTTCGGCGCCCTCTCGGCCGGCTCGATCGCCCCCGATCTGCCCAAAGGGCACTCACCGACCACCGCCGAGGTGGTGCGGCAGGTCCTGCTGACCGCCGAAGGGCCGCTCTCCACCCAGGAGATCGCCGAACGGGCGGGGGTGAGCCGACAGACCGCGCAGCGCTATCTGAAGCTGCTGGAGCGGACGGGCCGGGTGCGGCTCAGTCTGAAGTACGGCGAGACCGGCCGCCCCGAGCACCGGTATCTCTGGTCCGCCCGCACCTGACGCCTCCTCCCGCCCCGCCCGGACGCCTGAGGGCCCCCTCGGGCATCGAGGGGGCCCTCAGGTACGGGAGAACGCTCAGGCGTCGATCCGGGAGCGGTCCAGCGTCGCGGCGGAGCTGGTGATGAACTCCTTGCGGGGCGCGACCTCATTGCCCATCAGCAGGTCGAAGACCTGCTCGGCCGCCTCCAGATCCCCGATGTTGATCCGGCGCAGGGTGCGGAAGCGGGGGTCCATCGTGGTCTCCGCCAGCTGGTCGGCGTCCATCTCACCGAGACCCTTGTAGCGCTGGATCGAGTCCTTGTAGCGGATGTTCTTGCGCTGGTACTCCAGCAGGGTCTGGCGGAGTTCGTTGTCCGAGTAGGTGTAGACGTACTTGTCCTGGCCCCGCTTGGGCTGGACCAGCTCGATCCGGTGCAGCGGCGGCACCGCGGCGAAGACCCGGCCCGCCTCCACCATCGGGCGCATATAGCGCTGGAAGAGGGTGAGCAGCAGACAGCGGATATGGGCGCCGTCCACATCGGCGTCGACCAGCAGCACGATCTTTCCGTAGCGGGCCGCGTCGATGTCGAAGGTCCGGCCCGAACCGGCCCCTATCACCTGGATGATGGCCCCGCACTCGGCGTTCTTCAGCATGTCCGAGACGGAGGACTTCTGAACGTTGAGGATCTTGCCGCGGATCGGCAGCAGCGCCTGGAACTCGCTGTTCCGGGCGAGCTTGGCGGTACCGAGCGCCGAGTCCCCCTCGACGATGAAGAGTTCGCTGCGCTCCACGTCGTCGCTGCGGCAGTCGGCCAGCTTCGCGGGCAGCGAGGAGGACTCCAGGGCCGTCTTCCGGCGCTGTGCCTCCTTGTGCTGCCGGGCCGCGATCCGGGTACGGGCGGCGGCGACGGCCTTCTCCAGCACCGCGCGGGCCTGGGCCTTGGCGTCGCGCTTGGTGGAGGTGAGGAACGCCTTCAGCTCGCGGGAGACGACATGGGCGACGATCCGGCTGGCCGCCGAGGTGCCGAGGATCTCCTTGGTCTGGCCCTCGAACTGCGGCTCGGCGAGGCGCACGGTGACGACCGCGGTCATCCCCTCCAGGGCGTCGTCCTTGACGACGTCGTCCTCCGCCACCCTCAGCAGCTTGGCGGAGCGCAGCACCTCATTGACCGTCTTGGTGACGGCGCGCTCGAAACCGGTGACATGGGTGCCCCCCTTGGGGGTGGCGATGATGTTGACGAAGGAGCGGACGGTGCTGTCGTAACCGGTGCCCCAGCGCAGCGCGATATCCACGACCAGCTCACGGGTGACCTCGGTCGGGGTCATGTGTCCGCGGTCGTCGAGGACCGGGACGGTCTCCTTGAAGGTGCCCTGGCCGGTCAGCCGCAGCACATCGCAGACCGCCTTGTCCTGGGCGAGGTACTCGCAGAACTCGCTGATGCCGCCGTCGAAGCGGAAGATCTCCTGGCTCTTGCCCTCGCCCTCCAGGTCCCGCTCGTCGCGGACCACGATGGTGAGGCCGGGGACGAGGAACGCGGTCTGGCGGGCACGCTGGTGGAGCCCCTGGAGGTCGAGCCGGGCCTCCTTGAGGAAGATCTGCCGGTCGGCCCAGTACCGCACCCGGGTACCGATGCGGTTCTTGGGGACGCGCTTGCCCTTGCGCAGTCCGCTCGCCGGGTCGAAGGGGGAGTCGGGACCCTGCTCGGTGAAGATCCCGGGCACACCGCGGCGGAAGCTGATGGTGTGGGTGGTGCCGTTCCGGTCGACCTCGACGTCGAGACGGGCGGAGAGCGCGTTGACCACGGAGGCGCCGACGCCGTGGAGGCCGCCGGAGGCTGCGTAGGAGCCGCCGCCGAACTTGCCGCCGGCGTGCAGCTTGGTCATCACGACCTCGATACCGGTGAGCCCGGTCTTGGGCTCCACGTCCACCGGGATGCCCCGGCCGTTGTCGCGGACCTCGACGGAGCCGTCGTCGTGCAGGATCACCTCGATGTGATCGCAGTAGCCGCCCAGGGCCTCGTCGACGGAGTTGTCGATGATCTCCCAGAGGCAGTGCATCAAACCGCGGCTGTCGGTCGACCCGATGTACATGCCGGGTCGCTTGCGGACCGCCTCCAGGCCCTCCAGGACGAGCAGGTGCCGCGCGGTGTAGTTGGAGCCGTCACGCTCTGCGGTCAGCAGCGCTGTCGACGGCACGGACGTTTCGGCGGTCACGCGGTTCGCTCCTCGCTGAATTTCAGATGTGGCCCGGTGGGGTAAGGCCCGGCGTCGGTCGCCCGCTGAGAGGGTACCGACCCCTGGTAGAGCGGTTGTCACGCCACCCTGGTGATTCCACATGCTAGTCCAGGGTCGCATGGGTGTTCGATCCCTCGATGGGGTGACGCGAACATCACGTTCCCTTTCGCGCATGAACCATTTAGGCTCCGGGCACGTCCTCAAGAACAACCGGCAGCCAGCCAGGAGGGCCCCCAACGAGACAAGCAACGCGAAACCCGTAAAGCACAGCAATACGGCCCATTCGCCGCCAACCGGCAGCAGCCAGCCCCCCGCGAAGAAATTTTCGAGGAAAAGTCCCGAGCGGGAACGATTTGGGACTGGTTGGATGTTGACCCTGGTACGACAGCTCGTCGAGCTAGAGAAGAGGCGACGTGACTACTGTTCTGACCCCCGCGAGCCCGCTGACGGCCGCTGATCGCTGCGACCGCTGCGGCGCCCAGGCATATCTGCGCGTCGTCCTGACCAGCGGCGGTGAGCTGCTCTTCTGCGCCCACCACGGACGCAAGTTCGAGCCGGAACTCAAGAAGATCGCCGCGGAAATACAGGATGAGACCGACCGTCTGACGGCAGTCCCGGCCGGAGCCGGTCACGAGGATCACTGACACCTCACATCCACGACGAGCGCTGGCCGGTCCAGGATCGGTCGACGGGCGGTCGTCCCCTCGGGGGCGACCGCCCGCTCGTGTGCCCGGACCCCTCCGCCGCGGGGCCCGTCAGGGCAGCCGTACCGCCGAGACCCGGGTGTAGACACCGGGGCTGTCGGCGAGGCCGCAGCCGCTCCCCCAGGAGACCAGGCCGATCAGCCTGCCATCCGCCACCAGAGGGCCTCCACTGTCCCCCTGACAGGCGTCCCGCCCGCCCCGGGGGTCGCCGGCGCAGAGCATCGTGGCGGGGACGTAGCGCCCCTCCAGGCCCCCGGGATAGGCCCGCAGGCAGGTGGCGTCGGGCAGGACGCTCACCCGCGCCGCCCGCAGGGAGAGCGCGTACCGGCCCTCACCGGTCGTATCGCCCCACCCGTACACCGACGCCGTGGTACCGGGTGAGTACACGGGGTCACCCGCGGCGGCCACCGCGATCACCCGGGAGGCGGGCAGCGGCTCCGCCAGGGTCAGCAGCGCCAGATCGGCACCGTTGGTGACCGGGTCGTACTCCGGCGAGACCCAGGTGCCCGTCACCGGCACCTCGACACCCCCGCCGCCCGACAGATCGGTCCGCCCGGCGATGATCCGCAGATCGGGCACCTCCCGGACGTCCTGGCCCAGCACCGCGCGGCTCAGACAGTGGGCGGCGGTCATCACCCGGGTCGGCGCCACCACCACCCCGCCGCAGAACTGACCGGAGCGTGTTCCCCCGAACCGGTCACGACTGGAGAGCGCGACCACCCAGGGACTCTCCGCTGCGCGTACCGGACGGCCGCCCACGACCACGCTGTCGGCGGCGGCGGGCGCCGGCACGGCCAGCGGGGCCAGCACCCCCGTGGGGAGCAGGGCCAGCACCCCGGTCAGGGCTCGGAGGAGGGGACGGCGCATCAGTTCTCCTGACTCTTGGCGACAGCAGAGGCACTCAGCGTCATCCAGTAGACCCCCATCCGCACTCCCGGACACGGCAAAGGCCCGGATCCCTGGTGGAATCCGGGCCTCTGACGACCGGTACGAGCGGTCCCGGCCTCACCGCCGGAGCGGCTGGCCGGGTGTCCGTCTCCTAGTCGAGGTAGTCGCGCAGAACCTGCGAACGGGACGGGTGGCGCAGCTTGGACATGGTCTTGGACTCGATCTGGCGGATGCGCTCACGGGTGACCCCGTACACCTTGCCGATCTCGTCCAGGGTCTTCGGCTGGCCGTCGGTGAGGCCGAAGCGCATGGAGACCACGCCCGCCTCACGCTCGGAGAGGGTGTCGAGCACCGAGTGCAGCTGCTCCTGGAGGAGGGTGAAGCTGACCGCGTCCGCGGGGACGACCGCCTCGGAGTCCTCGATCAGGTCACCGAACTCGCTGTCGCCGTCCTCACCGAGGGGGGTGTGGAGCGAGATCGGCTCACGGCCGTACTTCTGGACCTCGATGACCTTCTCGGGGGTCATGTCGAGTTCCTTGGCCAGCTCCTCCGGGGTGGGCTCGCGGCCCAGGTCCTGGAGCATCTGGCGCTGCACCCGCGCGAGCTTGTTGATGACCTCGACCATGTGCACCGGGATACGGATGGTGCGGGCCTGGTCGGCCATCGCGCGCGTGATGGCCTGACGGATCCACCAGGTGGCGTACGTGGAGAACTTGTAGCCCTTGGTGTAGTCGAACTTCTCGACGGCACGGATCAGACCGAGGTTGCCCTCCTGGATCAGGTCCAGGAAGAGCATGCCGCGGCCGGTGTACCGCTTGGCCAGCGAGACCACGAGCCGGAGGTTGGCCTCCAGCAGGTGGTTCTTGGCGCGGCGGCCGTCCTCGGCGATGATCTCCAGCTCGCGCTTGAGCTTGGGGGCCAGCTTGTCGGAGTTGGCCAGCTTGTCCTCGGCGAAGAGACCGGCCTCGATCCGCTTGGCGAGCTCGACCTCCTGCTCCGCGTTGAGGAGCGGGACCTTACCGATCTGCTTCAGATAGTCCTTGACCGGGTCGGCCGTGGCACCGGCCACCGCGACCTGCTGCGCGGGAGCGTCGTCCTCGTCCTCGTCGGAGAGGACAAAGCCCTTGGTCTCGCCCTCGGTCTCGTCCTCTTCCTTGCCTCCCGGCTGGACGTCGTCGAGCAGCTCCTCGCCCTCGGCCGGCTCGTCCAGATCCTTCTTGGCGCTGGTCTTCTTGGCGACCGTCTTCTTGGCGGCGGTCTTCTTCACCGCGGCCTTCTTGGCGACCGTCTTCTTGGCGGCGGCCTTGCGGGCGGGCGTGGCGTCGTCCCCCGCGGAGGCGTCGGCACCGGCGGCCGGGGTGGCGGCGGCCGCGACCGTCTTGGTCGTGGTCGTCGTCCTGGCGGCGACGGTCCTGGTGGTGGTGCGCTTGGCCGTGCTCTTCGCGGCGACACTCTTGCGGGTTCGCTTGGGGGACTCTGCGGCGCTGACCATCAGCGTCACCCCCTCTTCCTCAAGAATCTGGTTGAGGCTGCGCAGAACATTCTTCCACTGGGTTGGCGGAATCTGGTCGGCCTCGAAGGCGCGACGCACGTCATCGCCGGCGATCTGCCCATCAGCCTTTCCCCGCTCGATGAGCGCCATCACAGACTCGGACTCGGCGATCTCCGGCGGGAGCGTACGGGATGTGCTGGCCGACACGAACAACCTCTCGGAACGATGGAAACGGCTTCCGGCTCCGCCCATGATCGGGTCGGAGCCGACGACCACCGGGCTTGGGATGTGGCCGGTGGCGCGGGGCGCAACCTCTGGCTGGAACAACAACAGCGCCGAAAACGGCTGCCGTATTCCCTCCTCGGCTGTCACCTCTTAAGTCATCGCCCTGCCCCGAGGAGCGTTACGCCCAATCCACGTGGCCCGAGTCACACCCCATTGCGGGCAATTTACGATCAATTACAGCTAACCGGACAGATCGGATGGCCGAATCCGCCGTCCGGAACGCCCACTCGTGCCGCCGGACCCCCAGGGTGCCCGGCGACACTCGGTGCGCGCGCCTCCGCGCCCCCGGCCGCGCGCCGGGCTCAGTGCTCGCGCGGCGCCGGGACCACACGCTCCACTTCCGGGTGGACCGTCAGCAGCTGCCGCATGGCGGACTCGGCCGCGTGGGCGTCCCCCGCGGCGAGGGCGTCGGCGATCCGGGCGTGGTGCGCCAGGGATGCCTCATGCGGCCGGTCACACCCCGTGACCGGACCCCCCGAGACCTGGAGGGCGGCGGAGACGATCCCGGAGAGGTGCTCCAGCATGCGGTTGCCCGCGAGCTGGATGAGCAGGGTGTGGAACTCGGCGTCGGCGCGGGAGAAGGTGATCCCGTCCCCCTGGGCGAGCGCATGGCCCATGATCTCGACCATGTCGCCGAGGCGCTGCTGGACGTCCTCCCGGCCGTGACCGGCGGCGAGCCTCGCGGCCAGCGGCTCGATGGTCCAGCGCAGCTCGCTCAGCTCACGGCGCTGGTCGTCGCGCTGCGGGCCGAACGCCCGCCACTCGATGATGTCGGGGTCCAGCAGATTCCAGTCGCTCACCGGCCGGACCCGGGTGCCGACATTGGGGCGCGCGCTGACCAGGCCCTTGGCCTCCAGTACCCGCAGGGACTCACGGACGACGGTGCGGGAGACCTCGAAGCGCTGGCCGATCTCCTCGGGGACGAGTGGCCGGTCCGCGCCGAGATCGCCGGAGACAATCATCTGGCCGAGCTGCTGGACCAGTTGGCCGTGGAGCCCGCGGCCCCGGCTGCCCGCGGCCCGGCGGCCGACCCGGCCCAGCTCCGTATCGGATCCGTCCCAAGCGGGCGGTCCCACACGGTCGCTTCCCGGCGACTCCGTGTAGGGGTATCGGTCGAGTTCGCCCGGACCGGCGAGGCCGGAGTCGGCGGGACGGGCGGCGGTCATCATGGTGTGCGCAAGGGTACTCACGCATCCTTTGTCGGCCCGGCTTCCACGGCCCTTGAGGTCTTTGGTGAAAAGCACACGAAAGGGTGATCGGCGCTTCCCCCACAATTGACGCCTTATCGGAAAGAAACGGGCATAGATCGCGAGGTGATGAGCAGATCGCCGCACCCGGTCCGATCACCGCGTCCCGGGGACCCCACGACGGACACCGGCGACCATATAAGCGCAGATCAACACGGACAGGGACAACAACAGTGCGACGCCCACAGGTTGGACGAACAGTCGTGTCCCGGTCGTCAGCCAGCCCTCCGCCCGCTCCGGCACCGTGATCCAGGGCAGCTCCAGGAGCCTGCCGGGAAATCCGGCGGCGGACCTCGGAGACGGCACCTCGATCACCGCCCGCACCGCCGGAACGGCCAGCACCGGCACCGCGAGGACCGCGGCGAAACCCGCCGCCGCCACCCGGAAGATCCCGGCCGCCAGCAACCCGGCCCAGGCACAGCCGACACAGAGGGCGCACCAGCCGGCGAGCAGCGCCGCCCGGCCGTCCGGCAGCGCGTCCGGGCCCAGGCCGTAGAGGAGCGCCACCGCGAGGGCGCAGACGGCCGCCGAGGCCCCCGCGGTGAGCACGGCCGCCGCACCGGTGACCAGAGCCTTGGCCAGGAGCAGCCGGAGCCGTGCGGTTGGCGGCCCATGGACGGTCGCGAGCGCGGGTCGGCGATGCTCCTCGCCCGCCGAGAGCGCGCCGAGCAGCCCGGCGGCGAGGGCGGCGGGCGGCAGCGGCAGCACGGCGGGCCAGCCCGCGAGCGCCAGTGGGAGCGGGGTCGTCCGGGACCGGGCCAGCAGCAGACAGAGCGCCAGTGACCCCAGCACCGCCGCCGCCATCACCAGCACCGCCGTCCTCACCCCGAACATCCGCAGCAGCTCGTACCGCAGGGGGCGCACGGGCCCGCGCACCAGCGGCCCCGGCCCCCGCGACCCCACCGAGGCACGCCCCCGGCGCACCGCCCCACCGACCCCTGGCCCCCGGCCCCGTCCACCTTCCGCCCGGCCGGTCCCGGTGCGGCCGGGGACGGCCCCCTCGGGCCCCAGGGGGTCGGGAGGCCCAGGGGAATCGGGAGCATCAGGGGGATCCGGGGAATCGGGGGGAAGCGGAGGCTCGGAGGCCTCGGACGGACCCGAGGACCCGGGCAGGGACGGCGGCCGGTCCTGCGGTACGGGCGGCACGGACGCGGGCGCCTCGGGCGGGGCGGGCTCCGGATCCGGCGCTTCGGGCGGGGCAGTGCCGCCCGGCCGTACGGTTGGCGCGGCTGGCGCGGGCGCTTCGGGGGGCGTGGTGTCCTCCGGCCGTACGGGCGGCGCGGGCGCGGCCTGCGGCGGGGCCGGAAGGGGTGCGGCCGCCCCGGTCTCGTCGGCGAGACGGTGCAGCAGGACCCGGTGCCGGAAGGCGGTCTCGCCGACCTCGGCACAGCTGCTGCCGTAGACGGAGAGCGCTCCGCCGGACTCGGCGACCGCCCGCACGGGCCGCCGCCGGGCGCGGGCCTCCCGGTGGAGCAGTTCGGCGAGCCGGGCGGCATGGGGGGTGCGGACCGCGACCCGGGGTCCCAGCCGGGTGCGGGCGAACGCTCCCGCCTCCTCGTCCGCGATCAGTCTGCCCGCCTCGACCACCAGGATCCGGTCGGCGAACCGGGCCGCCTCCCGTGCGTCGGCGGTGGTGCACAGCACCGTCCCGCCGCGGTCGGCATGGGCTCTCAGCAGCGTGTACCACCAGGCGCGCTCCTCGTGCGGAAGCCCGTCGGTCACCTCGTCGAGAACCAGGGTCACCGGGTCGGCGAGGAGGGCGCAGCCGAGGCCGAGCCGCCGGTCCGTGCCGAGGCCGAGGGAGTCCAGCCGCCGGTCGGCGTGGAGGGTCAGGCCCAGGGTGGCCAGGATCGCCTCGGCGCGGGCGGGCGGGGCGCCGACCGCCGCGCAGACCATGCGGAGCTGTCCCCGGACCGTCCGGGCGGGGTGGCCGGGGACATCGCCGAGGAGGGCGCCCACCTCGCGGGCGGGATGGCCGATCCGGTGGAGGGGTCTGCCCCGGAAGAGGGTGGTGCCCCGGCCCGGCTCCAGCCCGAGAAGCAGCCGCAGCGCGGTGGACTTGCCCGCTCCTCCGGCCCCCAGCAGGGTGGTGATCCGTCCCGGCCGGGCGTGGAAGGACAGATCACTGACGGTGGGCGGCAGGTCGCGCCGGGGGCGGCTGGACAGTCCGATGGCCTGGAGCATCGCTTTTCTCCCCGAAGCGCGGACGGGAGACCGCACGGCGGCGGGCGGGCGTCTGCACGATAACCCGATTTTCCGGATTTTTACCGTAAGGGCGCATGCCCCGGGTGTCACGCCATCGGATCCCGCTCCGGCCACCCCGGCGGAAAGGCCGGTGCAGGGCGGCCGGGGTGAGCCTCCGTCAGATCTCGGGGCGCAGCATCGGCGGGTTGAGCAGGGTCGCGCCACCGGCCCGGAAGAGCTGGGCGGGCCGTCCGCCCTGCCGGGTGGTGGTACCCCCGGAGGGCACCAGGAAGCCGGGTGTGCCGGTGACCTTGCGGTGGAAGTTGCGCGGATCCAGGGCGACGCCCCAGACCGCCTCGTAGACCCGGCGCAACTCGCCGACGGTGAACTCGGGCGGGCAGAAGGCGGTGGCCAGCGAGGAGTACTCGATCTTGGAACGGGCCCGCTCCACCCCGTCGGCCAGGATTCTCGCGTGGTCGAAGGCGAGCGGGGTGGAGAGATCGTCCTCGCGGGCGGATCCGTCGTCCCCGAACAGATCGCCGACGGTGGCCCAGCGGGCGCTGTTCGCGTCTCCGCCCGCCCGGGGTGCGGGCAGGTCGGGGGCGAGCACCAGATGGGCGACGCTGACGACCCGCATCCGGGGGTCGCGCTCGGGATCGCCATAGGTGGCCAGCTGTTCGAGGTGGGCTCCGCCCTCGGGCTGGGGCGCCGCGGGGTCATGGGCGCACAGCCCGGTCTCCTCGGCCAGCTCCCTGGCCGCCGCGTCGGCCAGGCTCTCATCGGCCCGGACGAAACCGCCGGGCAGTGCCCACCGGCCCTGGAAGGGCGGCTCACCCCGGCGGACGACCAGCGCGCAGAGCGCGTGCCGCCGCACGGTGAGCACGACCAGGTCGACGGTGACGGCGAAGGGCGGAAAGGCCGACGGGTCGTAGGGAGGCATGCGGTGATCATAGTCGTCTGCCTGACGATAAACAGTCCTTTCGCCATCCTCCCGCCCGCCGTCCACCCGGGCTGCGGGGACCGCGCCCGCTCACCGCGCCCGGGGGCGGTGGGCCCCTCACGGCCGGGGCCCGGGCCGGGCCGGGCGGCCCGCCGGTCCGCCGTCGTGGCCGTCGCCGTCGCGCCCGTCATCGGGACTCCCCGGAGGCCCCCGGGGCCGGGGCCCGGGACTCGCGCTCCGTCCGGAGCACCTGGCGCACCGCCTCCACGTCCAGTCCCGCGTTGCACGCCTGGTGCAGCAGCACGGCGAAGACATATCCCGGGTCGCGGCTCAGGGCCAGCCCCAGGGCGACCCGGGCGGCCGGCTGGTCGCCGGTGGACCAGGCGACCCAGCCCGCCAGGGTGAGGGGGGCCGCGGCGTGCTCGGCATAGGAGCCGACACAGCGGCGGGAGAGCGCCCGCCAGAGCCTGAGCGCCGGCTCCCCCTCCGGTCCCTCCATCCACTCGGCGGCCCGGTCCCTGGTCGTCCGGGACTGGAGGCCGAGGATCAGGGTGGCCGCCTCGTCCTGGGTGAGCAGGGCGTCGTCGGCGGCGTCGGCCCGGGCGGGGTCCGGGGACGGACGGGACGGACCCGACGCGGCGGCGAGCCGCGCCATCACACTCCGGGCCAGAGCCAGGGTCTCCTCACCCACCCGGGCACGCCCCTCCCCCGCCAGGATCCGGGGGATCAGCTCCGCCGCGGCGCGGTCCAGGGCGCGCTCCTGGGCCCGCGCCCCCGGCCCGGTCCAGGGCATCAGCCGCTCCTCCAGGGCACGTGGCGATCCGCTCACGGTGACTCCCGCATAGGCCGCCGCCGCGGCCATCACCGAGGTCCCGGCGACGGCCGACGGGCTCCCCTCCGGCGGGCAGCAGCGCGGGTCGGGACAGCAGTAGGACCAGAAGCGCCCGCCGGAGAGGCACAGTGACTCATAGACCGGAACGTCCAGCGCTCCGCAGGCGGTGCGCAGGGCGTGGGAGAGCGGGCGCAGCCGCTCCATCACCGCCCGGCCCGTCTCCCCGGCGCCGGGGTCCCGGCAGAGGAAGAGGGCGACCCCGTCGGGCTGGTGGCCCCGCTGTGCGCTGCCCTCGATCAGGCACCGGGCGAGCTGCCGGGCCACGGCGGGCCACTCGGCCGGCGCGCGGGGGATCCCCAGGCGGACCCGGCCGCCGAAGGCTCCCCGGCTGCCGTGGAGGGCGACCATGACAATCGAGTCGCTGGGGTGGTAGCCGAGGACATAGGGCAGGGCGTCGGCCAGCTCGGCCGGGCCGCGCAGCGTGACCCGGGGCCGGTCGGCCCCGCTGATGAGTCCGTGGTGGTTGTTCATGCCCCGACGGTCCCGCGTCACCGCCGGATCCCGCTGCCCCTGTGGATAACCACCGGGTGACGGAGTTGTCCACAGGTCACGGGCCCGCGTTCGCCCGATGTCGGTGGCATCGGGTTGCATGGAGCCATGAGCAACGCAGACCTCCCGGACCCGACCACGCCCATGGACCCCGCCCAGCCCGCGGCCCCGGCCGTGCCCGACGACCCGGCGGAGCTGCGGGCCGCGGCCGACGCCGTGCTCTCCCGCCTCGTCTCCTCCCCCGACGGCACGGCCCGGCTGCGCGAGGACCAGTGGCGGGCGATCGAGGCCCTGGTCGCCCACGGCCGCCGGGCCCTGGTCGTCCAGCGGACCGGCTGGGGCAAGTCGGCGGTCTACTTCGTCGCCACCTCCCTGCTGCGACGGCGCGGCAGCGGCCCCACCGTGATCGTCTCCCCCCTCCTCGCCCTCATGCGCAACCAGGTGGAGGCCGCCGCCCGCGCCGGTATCCACGCCCGCACGATCAACTCCGCCAATCCGGAGGAGTGGGAGACCATCCAGGCCGAGGTCGCCGCCGGATCCGTGGATGTGCTGCTGGTCAGCCCGGAGCGGCTGAACAACCCGGACTTCCGGGACCAGGTGCTGCCCGCGCTCGCCGCCGCCACCGGCCTGCTCGTGGTCGACGAGGCCCACTGTGTCTCGGACTGGGGCCATGACTTCCGCCCCGACTACCGCAGGCTGCGCACCATGCTGGCGGAGCTGCCGCCGGGGGTCCCGGTGCTGGCGACCACGGCGACGGCCAACGCCCGGGTGACGGCCGACGTCGCCGAGCAGCTGGGCACCGGCGCGGGCACGGACGCCCTGGTGCTGCGCGGCCCGCTCGACCGGGAGAGCCTGTCACTCGGCGTGATCCGGCTGCCCGACGCGGCCTCCCGGCTGGCCTGGCTCGCCGACCACCTGGACGAACTGCCCGGCTCGGGGATCATCTACACCCTCACCGTCGCCGCCGCCGAGGAGGTCGCCGCCCATCTGCGCCAGCGCGGCCACACCGTCGCCTCCTACACGGGCCGCACCGAGGACGCCGACCGCCGCCAGGCCGAGGAGGACCTGCTGGGGAACCGGGTCAAGGCCCTGGTGGCCACCTCAGCGCTGGGCATGGGCTTCGACAAGCCCGACCTCGGCTTCGTGGTGCACCTCGGCTGCCCCTCCTCCCCCATCGCCTACTACCAGCAGGTGGGCCGGGCCGGGCGCGGGGTGCGCCACGCCGAGGTGCTGCTCCTGCCCGGCCCCGAGGACGAGGCGATCTGGCGGTACTTCGCCTCGGTGGCCTTCCCCTCCGAGGAACTGGTGCGGCGCACCCTCGATGTGCTGGCCCGCGCGGAGCGGCCGCTCTCGCTGCCCGCGCTCGAACCCCAGGTGGAGCTGCGCCGCACCCGGCTGGAGACCATGCTCAAGGTGCTCGACGTGGATGGCGCGGTGCGCCGGGTCAAGGGCGGCTGGACCGCCACCGGCCGGCCCTGGGCGTACGACACGGAGCGCTATGCCCGGGTGGCCCACCAGCGGGAGGCCGAGCAGCAGGCCATGCGGGAGTACGTCCGGCTGACCGGCTGCCGGATGGAGTTCCTGCGGCGGCAGCTGGACGACGAATCGGCGGCCCCCTGCGGACGCTGCGACAACTGCGCGGGCGGCCGGTTCGCCGACACCGTCTCCGAGGCGTCCCTGGCCGCCGCCCGGGGTGAGCTGAGCCGGCCGGGCGTGGAGGTGGAGCCGCGCCGGATGTGGCCCACCGGGCTCGCGGCGGTGGGGGTCTCCCTCAAGGGCCGGATCCCGGAGTCCGAGCAGGCGTCCACCGGCCGCGCCCTGGGGCGGCTCTCCGACATCGGCTGGGGCAACCGCCTCCGTCCCCTGCTGGCCGAGCAGACCCCGGACGCCCCGGTCCCGGACGATGTGGTGGACGCCGTGGTCACCGTGCTCGCCGACTGGGCCAAGGGCCCCGGCGGCTGGGCCTCGGGAGAGCCCGGCTCCGCCGCCCGGCCGGTCGGTGTGGTCACCGTCGCCTCCCGCCGGCGGCCCCTGCTGACCGGCTCCCTGGGGGCGCGGATCGCGGAGGTCGGCCGGATGCCCCTGCTCGGTTCGGTGGAGTACGGTCCCGAGGCGCCCACCGGCCTGTCCCGGACCAACAGCGCCCAGCGGGTGCGGGCGTTGCACAGCGCGCTGACCGTTCCGGCGCCGCTGGCCGCGGCCCTCACCGAGGCGGGCGGGCCCGTGCTGCTCGTCGACGACAGCGCGGACACCGGCTGGACCCTGGCGGTGGCGGCCCGGCTGCTGCGCCGGGCGGGAGCGGAGGGGGTGTACCCGCTGGTGCTGGCGGTACAGGCGTGATCGGGCTCCGCACCGGCCCGCGGGGCTCCCCGGGAGCCCTGCGGCGGGTCCCGACGACACTCCCGCGAAGGGATATCCGCGTCATAACCACCGATTCCCGCCGCTGGCGTCAAATTGCTCGTTGCCGCACGCCGGTGGGACAGCAAGAATTGGAGTGCTCCCCTACATGGCCCGCAGGCGGCACGCCAGGGCTGTGTCGCGGTGCGCCCTCACCCGACCCTGCCCGCTCTGTGGGCGCGTATGCGAAGGGAGGACTGTGACCTTCGGATTCGCTTCGTCCGCAGCCTCGATGGGCAAAGCGGCCGGCTCCGCCGGGCGCCTCAGGACATTGGAGCCCGCCGAGTGGGCCGCCGCGGGGATACCCCTGCTGCGCAACCCCCGTGAAGTGGTCGGCGGGCTGCACGCCCGGCACCGGCCCCTGCCGACCACGGCGGTCGTCGCGGTGCTCGACCCGGAGGAGCGGCTGCTGGCGAGCGCCTCGTTCGCCCGGCGGTCGGCCCCCGCGGACGGCTGGGACTTCCGCAACGCGCTGCTGGCCCATCTCCGCCGGGTGATCCCCCACGATCTGCGCCGCCGCACCCCGGTGCGGACCGCGGTCCTGCTCTACTGCCGCGAGGGGGACGAGCGGTGGACCGAGGAGGACGGCGCCTGGATGTGGGGGCTGCGGGACGCCTGCACCCTGCACGGGCTGCGCTGTGGCGCGTACATCACCCTGACCCGGGGCGGCTGGCAGGTCCTCGGTGAGGGGCGGGGCGGACGGCGCCCCAACCTCACCTCGGAACCGGGTGATCTGGCCGAGGTGACCGCCGCGGTCGAGCCCCGGGAGCTACGTACCGCCAGCGGCGCCGCCGAGGCCCTGCGCCGCACCGCCGCCCGCTGACGGCACCCGGCCGCCGGAGGGGCCGTCGGGGACCCTGGCAGACCCTTGCAGGGCTTGGCAGGGATGTGCGTCATGCGTGCCGTCCCCGCCCGCGACAGCGGTCGTACCGGGCGGCAGGGGGACGGAACGGGAGGGGCGCGCGGCCAGGGCCGGGCGACGGCGGACGCGCCGGAGCGGGCCCGCTCCGCGCGCCGATGCGGTCACGGGGCCGGATCCGGTCGGGCCGGATCCGAACCGGCGCCCCTCAGGGCCGCCCTCCACGGCTCCCACCGGCACCACCGGCCCGGCACTGCAGCCCCGGGCCACGGCCCGGTCGGCATGGCGGCCGTCGTACGGACCCCTGGCCCTGCCACCCCGTACAGAAGACATGTACAGAAGACGCGTACCGAAGGCCCGGACAACCGGCCCGTACGGTCGGACCGCCCGGTGGGCGGCGGACCACAGGGGGTCCCGACCCGGCCCGTCCCCGCGCGGTGGGCGCGGATTCCCGGGCGGGAGCGGCGATGGCACGGGCGGCGGAGAAGCCCCCGTACCGCCGGGCGTCCGTGGTCCCCCACGGTCCGGATCCGGCGGTACGGACCGTACGGAACGGCTCAGGCGGTGACGCCGAGCGCGGTGTTGATCCGCTGCGGGTCACCGCAGACGATCAGCAGCGCACCGGCCTTGGCGAGGGCCGAGGGCAGCGTACGGGCGGCGGACTCGTCGTCGCCGCCGTTGAGGGCCACCACGACCACCGGCCGGGAGGCGGCCCGGTCCAGCGCGGCGGCGTCGGCGTAGAACACGTCGTCGCGGGCGTCGTGCTGGGCCCAGTAGGCGGCCTCGCCGAAGGACAGCTCGTGCGTGGCCCACGGGTGCTGCTCGCCCGTGGTCAGCACCAGCACCTCGGCGGGTGCGCGACCGTTGTCGAGCAGCAGGTCCACCGCCTCCTCGGCGGCGTCGAGCGCGCCGTCCTCGGGAGCGGGGATCAGCTGGATCTGCGGCTGGGCAGGATCCGCGGACACGGCCGGCGCCGGGGCGGCGGGGGTGTGGGTACGCGGGGGCGCGGGCCTGGCCTGGCCGTGACCCGGGTTTCCGGGACGCGGGGAGGCCATGGAACGCGGACCGGGAACAGGGCGGGGGGTCGGCGCGGGTCGGCCGGGTGCGGCCGGAGCGACGCGGGGACCCTGGGCGCTCTCGTGAATCTGAGGCTCCTCGGGACTGAGAGGCATGAGTGGATGTCTATCAAATGCCGGTTCGAACGGCATAGGCGGGTGGGCGCCTTTGGTACACGGCGCTGCTCGGAGAGCGTGGTCAGAAGTCGAAGCCGAGCTGGCCCCCGCTCTCCAGTGCCACAGCTCCGGCGGACAGGGGGACCCGTACCTTCTTCAGGTGCCGCCACCGGGGCAGGGAGTCAAGATACGCCCAGGACAACCGGTGGTAGGGGGTGGGGCCCCGCACCTCCAGGGCGGCCTTGTGGACGGGCGAGGGATAGCCCGCGTTGTCGGCGAAGGCGAAGTCGGAGAATTCCGGCGGGAGTTCGGCCATGAGCGCGTCCCGGTGAACCTTCGCGATCACGGAGGCGGCGGCCACCGCGACACAGGACTGGTCCCCCTTGATGACCGTGCGCACGGTCCAGGGGGCGCCGAGGTAGTCGTGCTTGCCGTCGAGGATGACGGCGTCCGGGCGGGTCGGCAGGGCCTCCAGCGCCCGGGAGGCGGCGAGCCGCAGCGCGGCGGTCATGCCCAGTTCGTCGATCTCCTCGGGAGAGGCATGCCCGAGCGCGTGCGCGTTGACCCACCGCTCCAGCTCGGCGGCGAGCGCGTTCCGGCGCTTGGGGGTGAGCAACTTGGAGTCGGTGAGGCCCTCGGGCGGGCGGCGCAGTCCGGTGATCGCGGCGCACACCGTGACGGGACCGGCCCACGCGCCGCGGCCGACTTCGTCGACTCCGGCGACGATCCTGGCACCGGTGCGGGCCCGGATCGAGCGCTCGACTGTATGGGTGGGTGGTTCATAGGGCATGGCGCCAGCAAGGGTACGCCGCCCGCCCCCCTGGGGGGCAACCGGATTCCCCCCACTTTTTGCCGCCGTCACCCGTGGGCGGCCGGGGTCCGCTTCCGTGCCCCCGGCGGCACCGGCCCTGGAAGCTCGGGGTCCGGATCGTCCGGGCCGGTCACCGGCGCGTGCCGACCCCTCCGTACCGTCGCCGGACGCTGTGCCGGAACGAGACGGCTCTTCGCTTCCGCACACCCGAGCGGGGTATCCCACGGGCGGCTGCCCCGGGGTCGGGTCCGGGGACCCGCACCACCGAAGTGACCTGCGATGAGGGCGGGAAGAAACCATCCACCGGCGCACAAGGGGTGGCCCGGACCGGGCCGAACGGATCATGTCTGTGCGACAGCAAAGACCGGGATCCGATGGCCCGGCCCCGGCGGCGCGGACGGCCGGACCCCTGGCCGGGGACGTTCCCCCGAGGTCAGGACCGGGGGCCGGGGAGCCAGCCCGGCAGATCCTCGGTGGCCGCGAGCCAGTCGGCGGGCGGCGACCCCGCCGCGCTCGCGGCGACCACTCCGCAGGCGATGGCACAGGTGGTGTCGACATCGCCGCCGACCTGCGCGGTCGTCCAGAAGACCCGCTCGAAGGCATCGAGCCCGCGCGCCGCGGACCAGAGCGCGAAGGGCACCGTGTCATGGGCGCTCGTCCGCCGGCCGCTGCCGAGGACGGCGGCGACGGTCGCCGGGTCGTCGTAGTCGAGCATGTCCCGGGCCCGGCGCAGTCCGGCCGTCACCGCACTGCGGGGGATCAGCGCGATCACCCCGTCCAGCAACTCCCCCGGCTCCGGCGGCCCCGAGGGCCGGGCGGCGATGGAGGCCGCGGCGGCCACCGCCATCGCTCCGACCACGGCCTCACGGTGCTGATGGGTGGTGTACGAGGAGATCTCGGCCTGGTGGGTGGCCTGCTCGGGGTCGTCCGCGTACCAGGCGCCGAGCGGCGCTATCCGCATGGCGGACCCATTGCCCCAGGACCCCTGGCCGTTGAAGAGGGCGGCGGCGAGTTCTCGCCAGTCCCCGCCCTCCCTGACCAGCCGGAGCATCCGGTTGACCGCGGGGCCGTATCCCCGGTCGAAGTCATGGTGGTCGGCGAAGGAACGGGCCAGCGCGTCCTGGTCCACCCGGCCGTGGCCGGCCAGGACGGCAAGGACCGAACAGGCCATTTCCGTGTCGTCGGTCCACTGCCATGGCCCCGGCGGCAGCGCGCGGTCCATCAGCAGGGGGTAGTTCGCGGGTACGAAGAACTGCGAGCCCAGGGCGTCACCCACGGAGAGCCCGCGCAGGGCGGCCAGAGCGCGCGCGAAGCGTTCCCCGTCCGAGAGACGGCGGTCCCCACCCGAAGCGGCAGGACCGGAACTCCCGGGACGTCCGGAAGCACCGGAACGCGCGGAAGGGCCGGCGCGGCCGGAGACAGCGGCAGCGGCCCGGGAGCGGGAGGAGGGGAGGGAGGAATCGGAGGTACGGCGGGAGGCGTCAGAGGGTTCCGGAGCAGCGGAACGCGAAGAATCCGAGGTCATCTCCCGGCCACTCTATCCGGTCGCCCCGTACGGTTCGGGGGTACGCCACCGGGCGAACGGACGGTCCAGGGTGTAGCGGCCGTCGTCGCCGAGGGTCAGCACCCGCAGTTCGCCGTTGCCCGGGTTGGAGAGCGACTCGAACTCGGCGACCGTCCAGTGGAACCAGCGCATGCAGAACAGGCGCATGGTCAGGCCATGGGTCACCAGCAGCACATTCGGCGGATGGTCGGACGACTCGAAGCTGCGGTGCAGGCTCTCCAGGAAGGCGCCGACCCGGTCGTACACATCGGCCCCCGACTCGCCCTGCGCGAAACGGTAGAAGAAGTGTCCATAGGCGTCGCGGTACGCCTTCTGGAGCTGGACGTCGTCACGGTCCTGCCAGTTCCCCCAGTCCTGCTCGCGCAGTCGGGGCTCCTCGCGCACCCGGACCAGACCGGGGTCGAGATCGAAGGCGCGGAAGGTCTGGTGGGTGCGCCGGTAGGGCGAGACATAGACGCTGACCTGCTCCCGGCCGAACAGCTCGCGCAGCCGCGCCCCGGTCGCCGCGGCCTGGGCCTGTCCCCGGCCGGTCAGCCGCAGGGCGTGGTCCGGCTCGCGCTCGTACACCGTGTCATCGGCGTTCCCCTCCGACTCTCCGTGCCGGACGAGAACGATGCGTCGCGGTCTTCCCATGCCCCGACCCTAGATCGGGGTGGTGGAGCCCGGCCGGTCGGGTCGGGTCCATCCGGCGTATCCACCGACAGCCCACCGGCGGCACACCGGTGTATCCACCAGAAGCCCACCGGCGGGCGCACCGGCGGGCGGGGACGGATCAGACGGTCCAGGAGGGTTCCAGCAGGACCACATCGCCGGTGAGCCGGGCGATGTCCGCCTCCGTCTGGGTCCGCAGCAGCAGCCGCTCCACCCGCTCCCTGCGGTACTTGCCGTGCTCGGCCTCGGAGTGCCACATGGACATGACCAGGAACTCATTCCCCGGGGCCGCGCCGAAGAGTCCGCGCACCATCCCGGGCGAGCCCGCCATGGCCGGGTTCCAGACCTTCTCCTGCATCAGCGTGTAGTGCTCGACGCGCTCCTCGTGCACCGTGGAGTGCGCCACCCGTACCACATCCGCGCCGGTGAAGCGGGGCTCAAAACCGGTCTTCACATCGAAGCGGTGGTCGAAGAGCCTGACCTGGGCATCGCGGTACGTCCCCGCCTGTCCCGAGGCGAGCCGGTCGTGCGAGCGGGCCATGAAGGAGTCGTAGAACGCCCTGCTCTCCCAGAAGGCGAAGACATGGGCGACATGGGGGCGTGTCCGGCTCCACCCTCCGCCCTGTCCCCGGAATCCCGGCTCACCCAGCAGCCCCGCCCACTTCCGCTGTCCCCGTTCGAACCCACGACGGTCCACGACGGTGCAGCGAATCCACTTGACCAGCACGGCGCCATCGTAAGGCCCGCCTCCCGGAGCATGTGACCCCGTCTCAGGGCCGATTCCGCCGGGGCGCACCCGGGAGACCCCTACCGGAAGCGGAGCCACCGGGACAGGTGTGCACCCGCCAACTCCTCGCGGTGGACGGCGCCGACCGGCTACGGTCGTCGGACCGAGATGCTCCGGGGAGAGGTTCCGGTGGTCACACGGAAGGGGAGTCTGGTGAGCAGCCTGAGCAAGGGGGTCGGCACGGTCGAGGTGGGTCTGAGGTGGGACCCGAGCCCGATGGGCACGGCACCGCATGATCTCGACATCGTCGCGGCCACCTACCGGGCGGACGCCCCGGACGGGGATCCGGCCTATGTCGTGCACTTCGACAGCCGGTCGCCGGACGGGACGATCACGCTGACCCGGGACAGCAGGACCGGGCAGGGGTTCGGCTTCGACGAGGTGCTGAAGCTGGAGCTGACCCGGCTCGCACCGGTCCACGGACGGGTCGTGGTCGGGGTGGTGGTCCAGCAGAAGCATGGCCGCCGAACCTTTGGGGAGGTGGCGAAGACGCAGGTCAGGGTGGCTGAGGGCATCACCGAGCTGTGGAAGGACGATCTCGCGGCGGTGGCGGGGTCCACGGCGGCGGTGGTCGCGGAGTTCGTCCGGACCGGTCCCGCGGTGTGGGAGTACCGGCCGGCGCTCCGGGGCGAGGAGGCCGATCCGCAGGGCTTTCTCGCCCTGATGGGCCGCGTCACGGAATGACCGGCTCCGCGGACTGACCGGCGTCACGGAGTGACCGACGTCCGTCAGGGAACAACCGGCTCCGCGGACTGACCGACTCCGGGGATCGTCCCGCCGGAGGTGACCGGCGGGACGATCCCCGGAGGTGAACGGTGCGCACCGCGGGGGCCGGTCTTGGACCGGCCCCCACAGGGTCAGCTACAGCCGCTGGTGGAGCCGCAGCCCTCGCAGATGTAGCAGGAACCCGCGCGCTGCATCTTGGTGCCGCAGGAGAAGCAGAGCGGCGCGTCCGCGCTGATGCCCAGCTGCATCTCGACCAGCTCGGCCGAGTTCTGCGGCGCGGCGGCCGGGGCCGGCAGGACCGCGACCGGCTCCTGCTGCCTCGGCGCGGACTGCGCGAGGCCCTCGACGTCCAGCTCGTCCTCGGCCGGCTCGTAGGAGCCGGTGTCCAGGTGGCGCTGACGCTCCTCGGCGGAGTGGATGCCGAGCGCCGAACGGGTCTCGAAGGGCAGGAAGTCCAGCGCCAGACGGCGGAAGATGTAGTCGACGATCGACTGCGCCATCCGCACGTCCGGGTCGTCCGTCATACCGGCCGGCTCGAAGCGCATGTTGGTGAACTTGGCGACATAGGTCTCCAGCGGCACACCGTACTGAAGGCCCACCGAGACGGCGATGGAGAAGGCGTCCATCATGCCCGCGAGGGTCGAGCCCTGCTTGGACATCTTCAGGAAGACCTCGCCCAGACCGTCGTCGGGGTACGAGTTGGCGGTCATGTAGCCCTCGGCGCCACCCACCGTGAAGGAGGTGGTGATCCCCGGGCGGCCCTTCGGGAGGCGCTTGCGGACCGGGCGGTACTCGACGACCTTCTCGACGGCCTCGCGGATCGTCGCCTCGGTCTTGGCGGTGACCTCGACCTTCTCCTGCTCCTTCTTCTTGGCGGAGAGCGGCTGGCCGACCTTGCAGTTGTCGCGGTAGATCGCGAGCGCCTTGACGCCCATCTTCCACGCCTCGAAGTAGATCTCCTCGACCTCCTCGACGGTCGCCGTCTCCGGCATGTTGACCGTCTTGGAGAGCGCGCCGGAGATCCACGGCTGGATCGCGGCCATCATCCGGACATGGCCCATGGCGGAGATGGAGCGCTCGCCCATGGCGCAGTCGAAGATCTCGTAGTGCTCGGTCTTGAGCCCGGGGGCGTCGACCACATTGCCGTGCTCGGCGATGTGCTCCACGACGGCCTCGATCTGCTCGGCCTGGTAGCCGAGGCGGCGCAGCGCCTGGGGCACGGTGCCATTGACGATCTGCATCGAGCCGCCGCCGACCAGCTTCTTGAACTTGACCAGGGCGAGGTCGGGCTCCAGGCCGGTGGTGTCGCAGGACATCGCCAGACCGATGGTGCCGGTGGGGGCGATGACCGACGCCTGGGCGTTGCGGAAACCGTTCCTCTCGCCCAGGCCGAGCACGTCCTGCCAGGCCTCGGTGGCGGCGGCCCAGATCGGGGTGTCCAGGTCGTCCGTGCGGACGGCCACCGCGTTGGCGTCGGCGTGCTGACGCATCACCCGCTGGTGGGCGTCGGCGTTGCGGGCGTAGCCGTCGTACGGGCCGACCACGGCCGCCAGCTCGGCGGAGCGGCGGTACGAGGCGCCGGTCATCAGGGAGGTGATGGCACCGGCCAGCGCCCGGCCGCCGTCGCTGTCGTAGGCGTGGCCGGTGGCCATCAGCAGCGCGCCGAGGTTGGCGTAGCCGATGCCCAGCTGGCGGAAGGCGCGGGTGTTCTCACCGATCTTCTGGGTGGGGAAGTCGGCGAAGCAGATGGAGATGTCCATCGCCGTGATGACCAGCTCGACGACCTTGGAGAAGCGCTCGATGTCGAACGACTGGTTGCCCTCGCCGTCGTCCTTGAGGAACTTCATCAGGTTCAGCGAGGCGAGGTTGCAGGACGTGTTGTCCAGGTGCATGTACTCGCTGCACGGGTTCGAGCCGTTGATCCGGCCGGACTCGGGGCAGGTGTGCCAGTTGTTGATGGTGTCGTCGTACTGGATGCCCGGGTCGGCGCAGGCCCAGGCGGCCTCGGCCATCTTGCGGAAGAGCGACTTGGCGTCGACCTCCTCGATGACCTCGCCGCTCATCCGGGAGCGCAGTCCGAAGGTGGAGCCCGCCTCGACGGCACGCATGAACTCGTCGTTCACCCGGACCGAGTTATTGGCGTTCTGGTACTGGACGGACGTGATGTCGTCGCCGCCCAGGTCCATGTCGAAGCCCGCGTCACGCAGCGCGCGGATCTTCTCCTCCTCCTTCACCTTGGTCTCGATGAAGGCCTCGATATCGGGGTGGTCGACATCGAGAATGACCATCTTGGCGGCGCGGCGGGTGGCTCCACCGGACTTGATCGTCCCGGCGGAGGCATCGGCTCCGCGCATAAAGGAAACGGGTCCGGAGGCATTGCCGCCGGAGGAGAGCAGTTCCTTGGAGGAACGGATCCGGGAAAGGTTCAGACCGGCGCCGGAACCTCCCTTGAAGATCATGCCCTCTTCCTTGTACCAGTCGAGAATCGACTCCATGGAGTCGTCGACGGAGAGGATGAAGCAGGCGGAGACCTGCTGCGGCTGCGGCGTGCCGACGTTGAACCACACCGGCGAGTTGAAGCTGAAGATCTGGTGGAGCAGGGCGTAGGCCAGCTCGTGCTCAAAGATCTCGGCGTCGGCGGGCGAGGCGAAGTACTTGTAGTCCTCACCGGCCTTCCGGTACGTCTTCACGATCCGGTCGATGAGCTGCTTCAGACCGGTCTCGCGCTGGGGAGTGCCGACTGCCCCGCGGAAGTACTTGCTGGTGACGATGTTGACCGCGTTGACCGACCAGAAGTCGGGAAACTCGACGCCACGCTGCTCGAAATTGATCGAGCCGTCGCGCCAATTGGTCATGACGACGTCACGACGCTCCCAGACCACCTCGTCGTACGGGTGCACGCCGGGGGTGGTGTGGATGCGTTCGATGCGCAGACCCTTGCTGGCCTTGGCTCCCTTGGTGCGGGACCCTCGTGCCGGGCCGCTCGTCGTCTCGGTCATGCCGCCTCCCATATGTGGGCAAAAACGCCCTTGAGTGCCCAGATCTTCCCAGGGCACTGTCGGTGTGTGGTGTCACGGGCGCCCCAGCACCCCTGACAAGTCCTGTCGCCGCCCGGCGTCGCGCGCGGGGCGGACGGGCCCGTCCTAGGGGCCCTGGTCTTCCGGTCCCGGATCCTTGTCCGGGCGCGGCTCAGCCGCCGGAGCCGGCGGGGGCGGGGACCGCGGTGGGTCCGCCCGCTCCGTCCGCCCCGGCGGGCCTGCGGTGGACCCGCAGCTCCGCGATGGCCGCCTCGAAGTCCTCCAGCGTGTCGAACGCCCGGTAGACGGAGGCGAAGCGCAGATAGGCGACGAGGTCGAGTTCCTGGAGCGGTCCGAGTATGGCCAGACCCACGTCATGGGTGGTCAGCTCGGCGCTGCCGGTGGCCCGCACCGCCTCCTCGACCCGCTGGCCGAGCTGGGCGAGGGCATCCTCGGTGACCGGCCGCCCCTGGCATGCCTTGCGCACCCCGGAGATGACCTTGATCCGACTGAACGGCTCGGTCACCCCGCTGCGCTTGATCACCATCAGCGAGGCGGTCTCCACCGTCGTGAAGCGGCGGGAGCAGTCGGGGCACTGCCGACGGCGCCGGATCGACGTTCCGTCATCGGTGGTACGGCTGTCGACGACCCGGCTGTCGGGGTGCCTACAGAAGGGGCAGTGCACGGATCCGAACCCTCCTTCACGGCACGACTGATGCGCCTCACCGAGGCCATGGAGCCCCTCGAAGCAGCCCCCAGCATAGGCGATGGCGGGAGCCCTTCAGGACCCGGGACCACAACCACTGGGCTGCACCCACAATCCAACCACTAGATGTGGGGTTTGGTGGCGCTCCGGACACAAGAGCGTGTCGGATGAGCGGGGACGATCGCACAGGGCGTACGGGCGGTGACGCCACGACACGGCCGCACCCTGCGCACGGGGTGGCCGCGGGGTCGCGGAGAGCCACCCCCGGCGGTCCGGTCCGGCCGCCGGATCCGTCGGCGGTCACCCGGGGCGCTCACCCGCGCGGAACACAGGCGTGCGAGCGCGGGACGGTGGGCCCGGCCGGCCAGGAGCCGGACTACGGTTCCACCGCCGGGCCGGCCACGGATTCGGGTGCCGACCGCTGAACCGACCCACTGAACCCGACGCGCGGAATCGGACCACGGAATCGGACCGGAGGGTCTGACCACTGAGTCCGACCGCAGGGTCCGACCAACAGGTCCGGGCCGCGGGTTCCGGCTGCGGGATCGGCCAGGAGAGTAGGGGAATGCCCCGGCACGGCCTTTACCGACCCGGCATCCCGGGATTCCCGGACCCCGGATGCAAAACTGAAGAGGTCCGCCGGTCCGGCACAGCGGGGAACGTTACCGTAAGGACTCACACCACCGCACAACGACCGGCGGGTCGGCCACCGCGCCCCGGACAGGGCCCCACGGGAAGCGGAGCCGTGACGGAAGCAGAACGGAACAAGAAACCCGCCCAATACACCTAATCGCATGGCCGCGTAAGGCAATCCTCGATTTTTCACTCGAACGTGTGTTTGGCGCAACCTTTCGAAACCAACTACCGTTGTCCAGCTAGGGAGACCAATCGAGAGGGGCCGACGTGACCACCACCGCCGACAGTGCCACCATCACTGCCCAGGACCGCGCCCAGAACCGATTCGAGCCGGTGCATGCCATGACCGAAGCAGCCACAGGCCCCGAGGGGGCGGACCCCTCCCGCGCCGCGCGCTCCCTGCCCGGACGGCCCCCCGGTATCAGGGCCGACAGCTCGGGCCTCACCGACCGCCAGCGGCGCGTCATCGAAGTCATCCGTGACTCCGTGCAGCGCCGGGGATACCCTCCGTCGATGCGTGAGATCGGCCAGGCCGTCGGCCTCTCCAGCACCTCCTCCGTCGCCCATCAGCTGATGGCCCTGGAGCGCAAGGGCTTCCTGAGGCGCGACCCCCACCGGCCCCGCGCCTATGAGGTCCGGGGCTCCGACCAGCCCAGCACCCAGCCCACCGACACCACCGGGAAGCCCGCCGCCTCCTATGTGCCCCTCGTCGGCCGGATCGCGGCAGGCGGACCCATCCTCGCCGAGGAGTCGGTCGAGGATGTCTTCCCCCTCCCCCGCCAGCTCGTCGGCGACGGTGAGCTGTTCGTCCTGAAGGTCGTCGGCGACTCCATGATCGAGGCCGCCATCTGTGACGGCGACTGGGTCACCGTGCGCCGCCAGCCCGTCGCGGAAAACGGTGACATCGTCGCCGCCATGCTCGACGGCGAAGCCACCGTCAAGCGCTTCAAGCGGGAGAACGGCCATGTGTGGCTCCTCCCCCACAATGCGTCCTACCAGCCGATCCCCGGCGACGAGGCCACCATCCTCGGCAAGGTCGTGGCGGTGCTCCGCCGGGTCTGACCACCGCCGCCCCCAGACCGGGCCCCGGGACCCCACTGCGCCGGTTCCGGGGTCCCGCCCTGTCCCCGACAACCAGGGACCGGTACCCGCTGTCAGGCCCCGTCCGCCCGCGCCTTCGCGTCGATCGCCGCCAGCGAGCGCCGCACCTGATTGCGGTCCGTCGTGTACCAGAAGTCCGGCAGCGAGGCCTTGAGGAAGCTGCCGTAGCGGGCCGTCGCCAGCCGGGGGTCCAGCACCGCCACCACCCCCCGGTCGCCCGTCGCCCGTACCAGCCTCCCCGCGCCCTGCGCCATCAGCAGCGCGGCATGGGTCGCCGCGACCGCCATGAAGCCATTGCCCCCGGCCTCCTCCACCGCCTTCTGCCGGGCGCTCATCAGCGGATCGTCCGGCCGGGGGAAGGGGATACGGTCCATGACCACCAGCTGACAGCTCGGCCCGGGAACATCCACGCCCTGCCAGAGCGAGAGCGTGCCGAAGAGACAGGTCGCCGGATCCGCCGCGAACGTCTTGATCAGCTCGCCCAGCGTCTCCTCGCCCTGGAGCAGGATCGGCCGCTCCAGCCGGCCCCTCAGCTCCTCCGCCGCCGCCTGGGCCGCGCGCATCGAGGAGAACAGCCCCAGGGTGCGCCCCCCGGCCGCCTCCACCAGCTCCGCCAGCTCGTCCATCATGTCGCCCCGGGAGCCCTCCCGGCCCGGGGTCGCCAGATGCCGGGCGACATAGAGGATCCCCTGCTTCGGATAGTCGAAGGGGGAGCCCACATCCAGCCCCTTCCACGGCGGGGCGTCATCGGCGACCGTCCCCTCCGGGGAGAGCCCCAGGGACGCCCCCACTCCGTTGAAGTCACCGCCGAGCTTCAGGGTGGCCGAGGTCAGCACCACCGAACGATCCGCGAACAGCTTCTCCCGCAGCAGCCCCGAGACCGTCATCGGCGCGACCCTCAGGGAGGCGCCGAACCGGTCGTGGCGCTCGTACCAGACCACGTCGTACTCGGAGCCCTGAAGGATGCGCTCCGCCACATCGTGCACATTCTCCACCGAGGCCAGCGCCTGCTTGCGGACCGCGTCCTCGTCCTGCACCGAGGAGTCACGGGTCGAGCCCAGGGCCGAGATCACCGTCCGTGAGGCGTCCCGCAGCGAGGCGAGCGCATACCCCAGATCCTCCGGAAGCTCCTCCAGCCGGCCCGGGAGCGCCAGCTCCATCAGCCGCTCAAAGGTCTCCGCCGCCGTCTGGAGGGCGTCCGCCACCTTCTCGTCCACCAGCTTCGCGGACCGCCGCACCGCGCGGTTCACCTGGCCGGGGGTCAGCTCCCCAGTGGCCGCGCCGGTCACCCGGGAGACCAGCTCATGGGCCTCGTCGATCACCAGGACCTCATGCGGCGGGAGCACCGGCGCGCCCTCGATGGCGTCGATCGCCAGCAGGGCGTGATTGGTCACCACCACATCCGCCAGCTTGGCCCGCTCCCGGGCCTGCTCGGCGAAGCACTCCTGGCCGTACGCGCACTTGCTCGCGCCCAGGCACTCCCGGGAGGTGACCGAGACCTGTGACCAGGCCCGGTCGGAGACGCCCGGGGTCAGCGCGTCCCGGTCGCCCGTCTCCGTCTCGTCCGCCCAGTCCCGCATCCGCAGCAGGTCCTGCCCCAGCCTGCTGGTCGGCGCCGCCGCCTCGAACTGGTCGAACAGCCCCTCGTCCTCGTCCTGCGGCATCCCCTCGTGGAGCCGGTGCAGACAGAGGTAGTTCGACCTCCCCTTGAGCATGGCGAACTCGGGGCGGCGGCGCAGCAGCGGATGCAGGGCGTCGACCGTCCGGGGAAGATCACGCTCGACCAGCTGGCGCTGGAGGGCGAGGGTCGCGGTGGCGATCACGACCGGCTCGCCATGGGCCACCGAGGGCACCAGATAGCCGAGCGACTTACCGGTGCCGGTACCGGCCTGGACCAGGAGGTGGGACCCGTCGTCGACGGCCTCGGCGACGGCCTCGGCCATGGCGAGCTGACCGGGCCGCTCCACACCGCCGACGGCGGAGACAGCGGCGTGGAGGAGTTCGGGGAGGGATGGCTTCGTCATAGGCCGACCACCCTAATCCGTTGGTAGGACAGTGCGGGGCGAGTGCGGGGTTCGTTACGGGCTGTTCGAACGGCCGGTCCATGACACCGACGGCCACCGACGGTCACCGGCGCATACCGAGGGATACCGCCGGATACCGATGGCCTCCCGGGCATCCCGCCGCCCCGCGCGCCCGGCCCCGTACCGCCGCCCGCGTGCCCTGCCCCGTACCCCGCGCGCGCAGCCCCGTACCGCCCGGATCACAGCACATGGCGCAGCGCCCGATCACGGATCATGAGCGCGGCCCGTTTCCCCGGCAGCTCGCACTCGGCGCTGAAGCGGAAGCCCGCGCTGAGGAAGGCCGACACGGAGGGGGTGTTGCGGAGGTCCGGTTCGGCGATCACCCGGGAGCACCGCGGACGATGGTCGAACACCAGGTCGGAGACGGCCCGCAGCAGGGCGGAGCCGACGCCCCGGCCCCGGTGCGGCACGCCTCCGATCAGGACATGGACCCCGGTGTCATGGGGCCGGGCCGGATAGTGCCGGGCCAGGGGATCGAGGTCGGCGCGGTAGATCTCGAAGTAGCTCATCGGGACGGTGTCGAGCACCCCGAGACAGGGCACGCTCCGCCCGTCGCCGTGCACCCGGGACCGCAGATGGGCGTCGGTGACGGAGTCCGGTCCGGCCAGCTCCCAGAAGGCGGCCACGGCCGGGTCGTTCATCCAGTGGCTGATCAGTGCGAGATCGCGGTCGATCCGGACGGGGACCAGCCGCAGATCGCCCACCCGGGTGGGGGTGCTGCCCCAGGCGGCGATCCCGTCCAGCAGCCCGCCGGGGCCGGGGTCGGGCCCGTCGGCACCCACCGTGCGGAGGGTCTCGAAGGGCGTCTCCTGGGGGAAGAACCGGCGGATGTCCTCGGAGAGCGGCAGCTCCAGGGTGTCGACGGCGCCGGGGTCCGCCGGGGTCGCCCAGGGTTCGCCCGCCGTGGCGGGGCCCGGGTCGCCGCCCGCTTCGGTGGAAGGCACGGTGGCGCTCTCCTCTCGTCCAGCGATGCATACAGCGGTTCGTACGGGGATTCCTACGGCGATACGTGATGCGTCGTGCATGTGGTGCACGTGGTGCGTGCTGCGTGCTGCGTCAGCGGTGCAACGGGTTGGCGACGGTGACATAGACGGACTGGGTCTCGACCGGGCCGGTCAGCTCGTCGAGGCCGCGCAGCCGGGTGAGCAGATTGGCCTTGGTCCGCAGGGTGGGGCAGTCCAGCAGCAGGCCGGGCAGAGGGGAGCCCAGGGCGGCGGCCGAGGCCAGAAAGGTGCGGCAGCCGGCGAGGAGCACCCGTTCGTCGGCGAGCCGCTGCGCCCCGAGGGCCCCGATCAGACCGAGGACGTTGTTGACGCCGAGGTAGTAGGCGAAGCGTTCGTCGGCGACGGCGTCGGGGACGAAGGTGTCGCTGTGGGAGCCGATGCCGGGCAGCCGCCGCTCCAGGCGTTCGCGGTACGAGGCACGGAAGTAGTACCCCTGGTTGTCGCGGTAGTGGCCACCGGCGGGCCAGCCGTCGGGGTCCAGCCGGACCAGGGTGTTCTGCTGATGGGCCTCCAGGGCGACCCCGGCGGTGGCGTCCAGCCACAGGACGGGGAGCACCACCTGGTCGAGGTAGCGCAGAAACCACTCGGTGGCGACGGCTCCGACCGGCCGCCCGGTGCGCCGGGCCAGCCGGGCGACGGTCTCCGCGAGCCGGGAGCGCAGGGTGCCACGGCCGGGCCAGGGCCTCGGGGCGGTGAGTCCGGCGACACAGACCACGTCGTCGTCGGGGCCGAAGGGGTTGTGGCGGAGGACGACATCGAGTCCGGGTACGGGCTCCCGCGCGCCCGCCCCCGTACCGCCGTAGCTGCCGGATCCCACACCGGCCACACGGTCCACGCCGTCCACCGAGCCCGAGGAATCCACGGCGAGCCAGGCGGGGTCGCGGACGACGCCGAAGCCGGGGTGGGCCGCGCGCCAGCGTTCCGCGAGTCCGGTGCGGAGCAGCCGGTGCACCTCGACGCCCCGGTGGAGTTCCTTGCGGAGGTGCTCCCGGCGGGAGTTGGTGAGGGAGAGGGCGAGGGAGAGCTTGAGCATGGCGGGGGCGCCGGGCCGGTAGACGGTCCGCACGGATGAGGTGGGGTGCCAGCGGTCGCCCCAGGGGCCGAGGTCCCGCAGCAGTCCGGCGTCGAGGAGGGCGGCGACGGCGGGGCGGCGGCGCACCTCCGCCGCCTGCCAGGGGTGGAGCGGCAGGGCGACGGTGTCCTGGGGCAACGGGAGGCCCGGGGCGAGGCGCGCGGTCAGCCGCTCGGCGGGCAGCGGGCGGCCCCGCTCGGTCCAGGCGGAGTCGGTGGCGAGGACGGAGCGGTGGACGGCCATCCAGTGGAGGGGGAAGGAGCCGTGCAGTTCGGGCGCGTAGACGGGGTGCTCGGAGTCGGAGAGGCCGGGCCGGCTCTTGGGGGTGGGGTGCAGGGGGTGGCCGAGGACCAGGGCCTGTTCCGCTGCCAGGAAGGGATCGGTCTCCGGCGGCGCGGGGTGCGCGCGGTGGTGGGCGAGACCGTCGGCGGTCCGGCGGACGGAGTCGGCGACCCGGCCCACCAGCTCCGTGTGGTGCGCGGTGTCCGTCTCCCGGGCGAGCAGCGCGGCGACGGTGACGGCGTCCACCGGGGGTGCCCGGTGCCCGGCGCCCTCCAGCCGGGGCGGGTCGAGCCGGTGGGTGCCCGTGGGTGACCAGGAGCGGACGGGGACGAGCAGTGCGGTGCCGCTGGCCGGGAGGGGGATGCGCAGGGTGGCTCCGCCGGGCTCGGGCAGATCGTGCTCCCGTGCCCAGCAGCGCAGCAGATTCCCGACGGTGGCGGCGTCGGCGGCCCGGTGGGGGTCGGGGTCGTCGAGCGGGTCCGGGCCGGCCGGTGGGGTGTCCCGCGCGGCGGGTGCGGTACGGGGGGACGCGTCCGCGCCGTCGGCGGGCCGGGGGCCGGGGTGCTGCCGGGGCACCGTGCGGGGGTCGTCCGGTGCCCCGCCGGTGGGGAGGGTGGCGCCCGTGGATGCGAGGGGGGCGCCCATGGCTCCGACGGGGGCAGGGGCAGGGGCGGGTCCGAGGGGGGCGGGGGTGGCGTTCACGGGGAACTCCTTGGGTGGGCCGGTTCGGAGGACGGGCGCGGTGCGCGGGCGGTACGCGGCGGCCGTCGGGCTCCCGTACCGCCACGACCACCACGGCCCTCGGGCGAACCGCCGAACACGAACCGCTGAACACCCGTGGGCCCCCGTCCGTATCCCCGTGTGTACCAACGACGCCGCGGGCCGGGGATCACGGTCGGAGCCGGGATCCCCGCGGCGGAAGGAACCGTGGACCTGCCGCGTGCCGTCCCCAACGGCACCGGCATAGTGGGAGGCCGCGCTCCGGCGAGGGGCCGTCCGGCGGTGAGCGCCGACGGTACCGGCCGGTTCTCCCGGAGCCCTCCCGGCAGTGCGCGGACACCGAGGTCCGCCGGCACGGTTTCACCGGCACCGAATGACGAAGTCCCAGGGGGATTCACGACATGCGACCCATCCGCTCCGCCATGGCGGCGGTATCCATAGCCGCCGCGCTCGCCCTGACCGCGACCGGCTGCGGTACGAGCGAGAACAGCGCGGGCGACACCTCGGACGCGGCGTCCGAGGAGAATCTGCTGGACCGGATCAAGATTCCGAAGGAGCTGGAGGAGCGGCTCAAGGAGCACGGTATCGATCTGGCCAAGTGGCGCGACGGCGCGTGGCGCGACTTCGACAAGGACAAGTGGCTCCGCGAGGCCCAGGACTTCGTCAACCCGATCATCGAGGATCTGTGGAACCCGGACCGGATGCGGGAGGCCGAGACCCCGCCGGACCGCCCGGTCGGCCAGGGCATCACGGAGGACGGGGCCGTCAGCGACCCGGAGCCGCGGCCGGTGACGCCCCGGCCGGTGTCCGCCCCTTACCGCAGCGGTGTGCCGGAGGCCGGGAAGGTCTTCTTCGACGGCCCCGAGGGGTCGATGGTCTGCTCGGCGACGGTGGTCGAGGACCCCGCCAACCCGGGGAAGTCCAATCTGGTGTGGACCGCCGGACACTGCGTCCATGCCGGCAAGGACGGCGGCTGGTACCGCAACATCGCCTTCGTCCCCTCGTACAACGACGCCGCCCGGCCCGCCGGTGAGCTGGACGGCGCGCCCAAGGACGAGGTCGCCCCGCACGGGGTGTGGTGGGGCGACTGGGCGAAGACCTCCGAGCAGTGGATCGGCGAGGGCGCCAAGACCGGTGGGCGCGGTGCCCCCTTCGACTTCGCGGTCATCCATGTCACCCCGGAGAAGGGCGGATCGGGGAAGTCGCTGGAGGAGACGGTCGGTTCGGCGCTGCCGGTGGAGTTCGACGCCCCGTCCGCGCGGGAGCTGACCGAGGTGACGGCGACCGGCTATCCGGCGGCGGCGCCCTTCGACGGCGAGCGGATGTTCCAGTGCGCCGATGACCCGGGGCGGTTCTCGGTACGGACCGACCAGCCCACGATGTACCGCATCGGCTGCACCATGACCGGCGGCGCCTCGGGCGGCGGCTGGGTGGCGGAGGGCCGCGACGGCCGGCCCGCGCTGGTCTCCAACACCTCCATCGGACCGGTGCCGGCCCGATGGCTCGCCGGGCCCCGGCTCGGCTCCGAGGCGAAGGCGGTCTTCGACGCCGTCAGTGAGAAGTTCGCCGGCCGATAGACCCGTTCCGGATCCGACCAGGATCCGACCCGGCGGCCGGCTCCGACCGAACCCGGAGAGGGATCGTTCATGCGTTCGATACGTTCGTGGCCGGCCGCCACGGTGCTCACCCTGGCCCTGGCACTCACCGTGACCGGCTGCGGCGGGGACGGTACGGACGGGGAGGGCGGCACCAGGGCCGCCGGGCTCCCCGCCGAGGTGGCCGACCGGCTGCGGGAGCACGGGCTGGACCCGGGCGCCTGGCTGGACGGCGCGTGGCGCGACTTCGACAAGGACAGCTGGCTCCGCGAGGCCCAGGACTTCGTCAACCCGGTGATCCGGGATCTCTGGGGTCCCGAGCGGATGACCTCCGCCCAACCTCCGGAGGTCGCCCGCGCGCCGGGCGATGCCACCGGGGACGAGGGGGTCTCCGACCCGGAGCCCCGCCCGGTCCGGGCGGTCGAGGAGAACCGGCCCTACCAGCGGAACGCGGCACCCGTGGGCAAGGTCTTCTTCGACGGCCCCGAGGGAGCCATGGTCTGCTCGGCGACGGTGGTCGAGGACCCCGCCAACCCGGGGAAGTCCAATCTGGTGTGGACCGCCGGACACTGCGTCCACGCCGGCAAGGACGGCGGCTGGTACCGCAACATCGCCTTCGTCCCCGCCTTCAACGATCAGGGCCGTCCGCCGGAGCAGCTGGCGGCGGCCCCGGCGGCGGAGGTCGCCCCGTACGGCGTGTACTGGGCGGACTGGGTCTCCACCTCCCAGGAGTGGATCACCCAGGGCGGTCCGACGGGCGGTGCGGGCGCCCCCTACGACTACGCGGTCATGCGGGTCAAGCCCCGGGAGGGGGCGCGCTCGCTGGAGGAGAGCGTGGGCACCGCCCTGGACATCGACTTCGCCGCGCCGCCGTCCCGGGAGATCGGTTCGCTGGGCGCCTGGGGCTATCCGGCCGCCGCGCCCTTCAATGGCGCGATCATGCACAAGTGCCTCGACCGCCCCGGGCGGCTCTCGCTGCTGCCGGGCACCCCGACCATGCACCGCATCGGGTGCACGATGACCGGGGGCTCCTCCGGCGGCGGCTGGTTCACCGCCCGTGCCGACGGTACGACGGTCCTGGTCTCCAACACCTCGATCGGCCCGGTGAACGGCGGCTGGCTGGCCGGACCCCGGCTGGACGAGGGGGCGCAGCGGCTCTATCGGGAGATGAGCCGCCGCGCCACACCCTGACCCCGGGCCTCGGGCCTCGGGCCTCGGGGCAGCCCTGCACCCATGACAAGAGGCGCCCGCACCGTCATCCGGTGCGGGCGCCTCTCATGGCTCATATGTCCCGCCGACCCCGCCCGACTCAGGGACCGGAGCGGGGGCCGATGGATCGATCAGCCGGCCACCGGCACATACGGCGCCAGCGCCGCCGCCAGCTCCTCATGGACCCTGGCCTTGAGCAGGGTGCCGTCGGCGCCGTGCTCCTCCGAGACCACCTCGCCCTCGGAGTGCACCCGGGCGACCAGGCCACCCTGGGTGTACGGCACCAGCGCCTCGATCTCGACCGAGGGCCGGGGCAGCTCGTCATCGATGATCCGCAGCAGCTCGGCGATGCCCTCGCCGGTCCGCGCGGAGACCGCGATGGCGTGCCGCTCGGTCCGCAGCAGCCGCTGGAGGACCAGCGGGTCCGCCGCGTCCGCCTTGTTGATCACCACGATCTCGGGGACATCGATCGCGCCGACGTCGCGGATCACCTCACGGACGGCGGCCAGCTGCTCCTCCGGGACGGGGTGCGATCCGTCCACCACATGCAGGATCAGGTCGGAGTCGCCGACCTCCTCCATGGTGGAGCGGAACGCCTCCACCAGATGGTGGGGCAGATGCCGGACAAAGCCGACGGTGTCCGCCAGGGTGTAGAGCCGCCCGCCCGGGGTCTCGGCCCGGCGCACGGTGGGGTCCAGGGTGGCGAACAGCGAGTTCTCCACCAGGACTCCGGCGCCGGTGAGGCGGTTGAGCAGCGAGGACTTGCCGGCGTTGGTGTATCCGGCGATGGCCACCGAGGGCACCTTGTGCCTGCGGCGCTCCTGCCGCTTGATCTCGCGGCCGGTCTTCATCTCCGCGATCTCCCGGCGCATCTTCGCCATCTTCTCGCGGATCCGCCGGCGGTCCGTCTCGATCTTGGTCTCACCGGGGCCTCGGGTGGCCATGCCGCCACCGCCGCCGCCACCCATCTGCCGGGAGAGCGACTGACCCCAGCCGCGCAGCCTCGGCAGCATGTACTGCATCTGCGCGAGCGCCACCTGCGCCTTGCCCTCGCGGGACTTGGCGTGCTGGGCGAAGATGTCGAGGATCAGGGCGGTCCGGTCGACCACCTTGACCTTGACGACATCCTCCAGATGGATCAGCTGGCCGGGGCTCAGCTCACCGTCGCAGACGACCGTGTCGGCGCCGGACTCCAGCACGATGTCCCTCAGCTCCTGCGCCTTGCCGGAACCGATATAGGTGGCCGGGTCCGGCTTGTCGCGGCGCTGGATGACACCGTCGAGCACCATGGCGCCCGCGGTCTCGGCCAGGGCCGCCAGCTCGGCGAGGGAGTTCTCCGAGTCCTGCACGGTCCCCGAGGTCCAGACACCGACCAGCACGACGCGCTCCAGGCGCAGCTGGCGGTACTCGACCTCGGTGACGTCCTCAAGCTCGGTGGAGAGGCCGGCGACCCGTCGCAGCGCGGCGCGCTCGGCGCGGTCGAACTGCTCGCCGTCCCGCTCGCCGTCGATCTCGTGGCTCCAGGCGACGTCCTCTTCCATCAGGGCATCGGCCCGAAGGCTCTCGGTGCGGGCGCGCTCGAAGCTCTGCTCGTCCTGGGAAGGGGAAGAAGAGGAGGTCATTGGATCCTTACGTCGATGGGTTCGCTTCGGTGTCCGGTCGCGCCGGAGGGGGTCCGGAGCGGCCTGTATCGGTCACAACGCGTGAGGGGGCCGGATGATTCCCGTACGGCGACCGTGCGGGAGGCGGCCCCGGTGGCGTCGCCGACCCGTCGATGTTCCCATGGGGCGGCCCGGCCCGTCATCCCGGTTTCCGGAGGGATCCGGGGCCGGTGAGCGGGCCCGTCCGCCCGGCGGGGCCGGAGGCCGTGGTGTCGGGGCCGGAGGCCGTGGTGTCGCCCTCGGTCACGGGCGTGAGGGCGGCCCACTCCGGGTGGCCGGGCATCGGCGGGGTGCGTTCCCCGTACAGCCAGCCCTGGAAGAACCCGGACAGATCCCGCCCGGCGGTCTCGGAGGCGAGCCGGACGAACTCGTCCGTGCCCGCCGTGGCGTCCCGGTACCGGCTCACCCAGGCGCGCTCCAGCCGCTCGAACGCCTCCGTGCCGATCGTCTGCCGCAGCGCGTACAGCACCAGCGCGCTGCCGTCGTACACCACCGGACGGAAGAGGCTGATCTTCTGGCCGGGGCGCGGGGGTGCGGGGGCGGCGGGCGGCCCTCCGTCGGCCCGCCACTGGTCGGAGTGGCGGTACGCCTCGCGCAGCCGCTCCTCGATGGTGTGCCCGGACTTCTCCTCCGCGTACAGGGCCTCGTACCAGGTGGCATGGCCCTCGTTCAGCCACAGGTCGGACCAGCGGCGCGGGGTGACACTGTCGCCGAACCACTGGTGGGCCAGCTCATGGACCATGATCGCGTCGACGTACCACGCGGGGAAGGGGCTGTTGACGAAGAGCCGCCGCTCGAAGAGCGACAGGGTCTGGGTCTCCAGTTCGTAGCCGGTGCTGGCGTCGGCGACCAGCACCCCGTAGTTCTCGAAGGGGTAGGCGCCGACCTTCTCCTCCATCCAGGTGATCTGGGCGGGGGTCTTCGCCAGCCAGGGCTCCAGGGCGGTGGCGTCCTTGGCGGGCACCACATCGCGGACGGGGAGCCCGCCGGGGCCCTCCCGGGTGGGGACGACCGAGGTGCCGATGGCGACCTGGGCCAGCTCGGTGGCCATGGGGTGCCGGGTGCGGTACGCCCAAGTGGTGGTGGCGCCGTCGGTCCGCTTGCCGATCCGGACCCCGTTGGCGACGGCGGTCAGCTCGCTGGGGGCGGTGACCCGGACGGTGAAGTACGCCTTGTCGGCGGGGTGGTCGTTGGAGGGGAAGACCCGGTGGGCCACATCGGCCTGATTGGCCATCACCAGTCCGTCGCGGGTACGGACCCAGCCGCCGTCCCGGCCCCGGGGATCGCTGGTGTGGGTGACGGTGATGTGGAGGCGGGAGCCGGCCTCCAGCGGCAGCACCGGCTGGACGACCAGGTCCTCGTCGGCGGAGCCGAAATCGGCGGGCAGCCCGTTCACCTCCACCGAGGCGACCGTGCCGTGGGCGAAGTCGAGATTGACGCGCTCCAGCCGCTCGGTCGCCCTCGCCTCGATCCGGGTGACCGCGTCCAGCGGGGTGGTGTTGGCGCCGTGGTACGTGAAGGAGAGGTCATAGGAGAGGACGTCGTACCCGGGGTTGCCGAGGTGCGGGAAGAGCGGGTCGCCGATGCCGAGGGCGACGGGTGACGGCGGCGGCAGCACGGCGGCCACCAGGGCCGCCGAGGCTCCGGCCAGCAGCAGCGCGCGCAGCCGCCGCCGGATGCGGGACGGCCGGGGCCGCCGGGGGGCGACGGGCGGGGAATCGGGCAGCATGCACTACGGCTACCAGGGCGCGTGGACCGTACGGGCGGCAACGCGCGACCGACCACCCGAACGAGATCAGCCGGTGGCCGCCGGATGCTGACTGCGGCTCACGTCGTACACGCCGGGGACCTGGCGCATGGCCCGCATCAGGGCGGGGAGTCCGGCGGCGTCGGGCAGGGCGAGGGTGTAGGTGTGGCGTACCCGCTGCTCGCTCGGCGGTTCGACGGTGGCGGAGACGATGGCGGCGCCCTCCACGGCGATGACCTCGGTGAGGTCGGCGAGGAGATGGGGGCGGCCGAAGGATTCGGCGACCAGGGTGACCCGGCAGCCCGCCGCCTCGCCCCAGCGGGCGGGGATCGGCTCCCGGTCCAGGGTCGCCATCCGGGCGACGGCCGAGCACTCGGCGCGGTGGACGGTGACCACTCCGCCGCGGACCGCGAACCCGATGACCGGGTCGGGGGGTACGGGGGTACAGCACCCGGCGAGCCGTACCGTCGCGTCGGGGAGGTCGACCACGGCACCGGCGACGGCGGGCCGGTCGGCCTCGGTGGTGACGGGGGCGGAGCGGGGCGGCGCGGTCGCCGGGTCCTCCGCGCCGTAGGGGTGGGCCGCCAGCCAGGTGGTGATGGCGATCCGCGCGGCGGGGGTACGGGCGTGCTCCAGCCAGTCCGGCGAGGGCCCCCAGGCGGCGTCGTGCACCTCGGCCGGGGCCGGTGCGCCGGAGGTGTCCTGGGCGAAGAGGAGGTGGACGGCGTCACCGTCGTGGAGCACGGTGCTCAGGGTCGCCAGCCGGCCGTTGACCCGGGCGCCGATACAGGCGTGGGCGCCCTCGCCGTGCTGGGCGTAGGCGGCGTCGACACAGCTCGCCCCGGCGGGCAGGCCGAGGACCCGGCCGTCGGCGCCGAAGACGGTGATCTCCCGGTCCTGGGCGAGGTCGGCGCGGAGCGAGCTCCAGAAGGCGTCGGAGTCGGGGGTGGACTGCTGCCACTCCAGCAGCCGGGAGAGCCAGCCGGGGCGGGTCGGGTCGGCGCGCTCCCCGTCGGCGGGCTCCCCGTCGGAGGGTTCGGCGCTCTCCTGGGGTACGGAGGGGTTGCCGAGGGCGATCACCCCGGCCTCGGCGACCGTGTGCATCCGGTGGGTGCGGATGAGGACTTCGGCGACGGAGCCCTCGGGACCGGCGACGGCGGTGTGCAGCGACTGGTACAGATTGAACTTGGGGGCGGCGATGAAGTCCTTGAACTCGGAGATCACCGGGGTGAAGCAGGTGTGCAGCTCGCCGAGGACGCCGTAGCAGTCGGCGTCCTCGCCGACCAGGACGAGGAGCCGTCCGAAGTCGGTGCCGCGCAGTTCGCCGCGTTTGATGCTGACCCGGTGGACGGAGACGAAGTGGCGCGGCCGGATGAGGACTTCGGCGGTGATCCCGGCGTCCCGCAGCACGCCGCGCACCCGCTCGGCGATGGCGTCGAGGGCCGCGCCCGCCGAGGAGTTCTCCGCGATCAGGGCGCGGGTCCGCTCGTACTCGGCGGGGTGCAGGATCGCGAAGACCAGATCCTCCAGCTCGGTCTTGATCGCCTGGACGCCCAGCCGTTCGGCGAGCGGGATCAGCACATCGCGGGTGACCCGGGCGATCCGGGCCTGTTTCTCGGGACGCATCACCCCGAGGGTGCGCATGTTGTGCAGCCGGTCGGCGAGTTTGATCGACATCACCCGGACGTCGTTGCCGGTGGCGACGAGCATCTTGCGGAAGGTCTCGGGCTCGGCGGCGGCGCCGTAGTCGACCTTCTCCAGCTTGGTGACCCCGTCGACCAGATAGGCGACCTCGGGGCCGAACTCCCGGGTGACCTGATCGAGGGTCACCTCGGTGTCCTCGACGGTGTCATGGAGGAGTGATGCCGTCAGGGTGGTGGTCTCGGCGCCGAGTTCGGCCAGGATCAGGGTGACGGCGAGCGGATGGGTGATGTACGGCTCGCCGCTCTTGCGGAACTGGCCCCGGTGGGACGATTCCGCGAGGAGGTAGGCCGTGCGCAGGGTGGTGAGATCCGCGTCGGGGTGGTGGGCCCGATGGGCGTCGGCCATGTGCCCGATGGCGTCCGGCAGCCGGCCCCGGCCGGGCGTGCCGAGCAGTGCGGCACGCCCCAGCCTGCGGAGGTCGATGCGGGGACGGCCGCGTCTGCGGCTGTGGGCACCAGGGTTAGCGGCCTCTGCACTCATGGGGGCACCTCCGGGCGGCAATCGACCGGCGAGGCGAAAGGCAGGTGTGCCCTCCGGGCCGGTCCTTGATGCTATCGAGCCCACCACGTGGAGCAGTCCGCCTCTCGCCGAGCGTGAAACGGATCACCCATTCGAGCGAAGCTCTATCGTGCAGCGTTTTGGGATGGTGCGAACAGGTCCGGTGAGATATGTCCCTCGGCGACGATCACGGCCGGTCCGGTCATCTCGACCTCGCCGTCGGGGCGCTCGGTGATCACCAGACGTCCGCCGGGGAGGTCGACGGTGTAGGTGACGGGGGTGCCGGTGACCGCCGGGTCCACTCCGTCCCGGCGGGCGGTGGCGACGGCCACCGCGCAGGCGCCCGTACCGCAGGAGCGGGTCTCGCCGGAGCCGCGCTCATGGACCCGGAGGGCGACATGGCGCTCGCCCCGGTCGGCGACGAACTCCACGTTCACCCCGTCGGGATAGACGGCGGACGGGGCCCAGGCGGGCTCGGTGTACAGGTCACCGGCGTGGTCGAGGTCGTCCACGAAGGCGACCGCGTGCGGATTGCCCATGTTCACATGGGTGGTGGGCCACTGACGGCCGCCGACGGAGACGGTGACGGTCTCCTCGGGGAGGGCGGCGCGGCCCATGAGGACGGTGATGTCGCCCTCGTCGGCGCCGGGAAGACCCGGGGCACCGGGAGCGCCCGGGGCTCCTGCGGCGGGAGCCTTGGCGATGTGGACCCGCTTGACGCCGCCCCGGGTGGCCACGGCCAGATCCCCGGCGCCGGTGTGTCCCGCGTACTGGAGGTAGCGGGCGAAGACCCGGACGCCATTGCCGCACATCTCGGCGACGGAGCCGTCGGCGTTGCGGTAGTCCATGAACCACTCGGCGCGGTCGGCCAGGGCGCGGGCCTCGGGGTGGGCCTCGGACCGGACCACATGGAGCACCCCGTCGGCGCCGATGCCGGCCCGGCGGTCGCAGAGCCGGGCGACGGTCTCCGGGGTCAGGTCGAGCGCGTTCGCCGGGTCGGGGACGATCACGAAGTCGTTCTCGGTGCCGTGGCCCTTGAGGAAGGGGACGGGAGAGGCTGGGGAGGGCTGCGCGGCCGGTGGGATGCTCACGTCGTCCATGGTACGAGCGGCGTACGGGGACGGGCGCGTTGTCCACAGGCCCGGGGCGGACCGGGCGCCGGGCCCGGCACCGGGGCCGGGTTCCGGGGGCGACCTCCGGGACAGAGCACCCGGACAGGGCTCAGCGGAGCCGGGCCACCCGCCAGACGGCGAGCCCGACGACCACCGCGACCACCACCGCGTACAGCAGGAGGACCCGCCAGTCGGGCCGCTCCCCCGAGCCGCGCGGGGGCAGACCGGGCCAGGTGTGGCCGACCCTGCGGGCGGCCATGACGCCCCACCCCGCCGCGCAGCAGCCGATCAGCAGGCCGAGCATGGCGATCACGGGGCCGCCCCCGCCGGTGCCGAAGGCGAGCGGGAAGCCGAACATCAGGGAGCCGGTCACCGCCAGCATCACGATGGGGGCGAGCTGCCAGACCCGGAGCCGGCGGGCGGGCCGCAGCTCGACCTCGACCTCGCCGGAGATCACACCGGGATCATCGGGCGCGTCGGGCCCGTCCGGGCTGAGCCCGGGTGCGGGGCTCAGCGCGTCCCGCCGCTGCTGGTCGGTGTCGTGAGGGCCGGCCTCCATCGCCACGTGCCCTCCCCACTAGGACTCCACAGTCGATCGTCGCTCGATGATGGCACGGTCCGGGGCGCCCCCATGACGGGCGGGACGTCCCGATGCCATCACGTGATCAGGCTGTAACCGCCCGTTCGATGATTCAGGCGGCGACGGCCCCTTCGATCAACGCCAGGGCCCGTGCGGGAAGTTCCCCGCGGTCGGCCTCGGCACCACTGAGCCAATGCACCCGGGGGTCCCTTCTGAACCATGAATCCTGACGGCGCGCGAAGCGTTTGGTGGCGCGCACGGTCTCCTCGCGCGCCTGCTGTTCGGAGTACTCGCCCGCCAGTGAACGAAGAATCTGCTGGTAGCCCAGGGCGCGTGACGCCGTGAGCCCCTCGCGCAACCCCTGCGCCTCCAGGGTCCGTACCTCGTCGACGAGGCCGTCGCTCCACATCCGGTCCACCCGCAGCGCGATGCGCTCGTCCAGTTCGGGGCGGGCCACGTCGACACCGATCTGCACGGTGTCGTAGACGCTCTCGTGACCGGGCAGATTGGCGGTGAAGGGCTTGCCGGTGATCTCGATCACTTCGAGGGCGCGGACGATCCGGCGGCCGTTGCCGGGGAGGATCGCGTGCGCGGCCCCCGGGTCGGCGTCGGCCAGCCGGGAGTGCAGCACGCCGGGGCCCAGCTCCGCCAGCTCGGCCTCCAGACGGGCCCGGATCACCGGGTCGGTGCCGGGGAACTCCAGCGCGTCGACCGCGCCGCGCACATAGAGCCCGGAGCCGCCGACGAGGACGGGGACCCGGCCGGCGGCGAGCAGCCGGTCGATCTCGGCGCGCGCGAGCCGCTGGTACTCGGCGACGCTCGCGGCCTCGGTGATGTCCCAGATGTCCAGCAGATGGTGCGGGACGCCACCGCGCTCGGCCGTCGTCAGTTTGGCGGTGCCGATGTCCATCCCCCGGTACAGCTGCATGGAGTCGGCGTTGACGACCTCCCCGCCCAGCTGCCGGGCGAGGAAGACGCCCAGGTCGGACTTTCCGGCGGCGGTGGGGCCGACGACGGCGATGACCCGCGGTGCGGGAGCGGTGCTTCTCACCGCCCCAGTCTCGCAAATCCGGCGGGATACCCCGAACGAGCGAGGTGACGCCACGGCGGAGGGGTCGTTGCCTGTTGCGAGGTTCCGAACGCCGGTTTTCCGGCCGGTGTGCCCCCAGCGCGGTGACGAGACGCTGCGGGTGGCCGCGTGACGCGGCGCGGCGGCCTCTCGGACGAGTACGCTATGGAGTAGATATGGGTGTTTTTGCACGCTTGTTCGGTCGGTCCAAGGGCGATGCCCCGGAACCGGCGGCACCGGCCGCCGAGAAGACCACCGATAGCCTGGAGGTGGAGCCCGCAGCCGGTACCACCAGCGAGACCGAGGCGCCGAAGGACGGGGCCGCCGTGAAGGCGGCCGGACCGGCGGAGGAAGCCGCCACCGAGGCCGTGAAGGCCGAGGGGGCGGAGACCGCCGCCGAAGGTGTGGAGATCCCGCGCCAGCAGTCGTCCGGGGACGCGGCGGACCGTGAGGCCGGTGAGGGCGCCCGCCAGTAGTCCCACGACGAAAGGTGCCCCATGGGTCTCATGGACACACTGAAGGCCAAGCTCGCCCCGGCCAAGGAGAAGGTCTCCGACCTGGCACAGCAGCACGGGGGCAAGATCGAGCAGGGCTTGGACAAGGCCGCTCACGCGGTGGACGCCCGTACCAAGGGCAAGTACAGCGACAGGATCCAGACGGGCACGGGCAAGGCCAAGGAGGCCCTGGACCGCATCGCGCACAAGGACGACGGCGGTACCCCGCCGCCGCCCGCGCCTCCCGCCTCCTGAGGCGCCTTTCAGCGGATCGGCCGGACGGCCGCGGAGCCCTCGCTCCGCGGCCCGCCGCCGGCTGGCCGCCGGGGGGGGGGGGGGGGGTTACGCCCACCCGGGGGGGGGGGGGCACGAGGGGGTGGGGCCTGATTTCCGGGTCGGGGGGGCCCGCCGGCGCCGCCCCGGCGCGGGGCCCGTCCGCCGTCTGCCCTCCGGGAGGGCTGGGGCTCGTACCGCCCTCCCGGGGGTGCGGGACCACGACGGGGAGCGCCCTCGGGAGGGGACCGGACTCGGGCACCGGGGCAGCCGCCGGTGCCCGAGGACAGCCACGGAACACGGCCCACTCGGCCGCGATGGATCCCCCGGAGTGCCGGCGCCCGGCGGATGCCCCGGGTGTACGGGTACGCCCCGGGTGCCTCGCGGAGCGGGTGGCCCGACGCTCAGGGCGGTGGCTGCTCGCCGAGGGCACAGGCGGCGGAGCCGCCCCCGCGGTCACGGGAGCGGCCGGGCACGCCCTCGTACAGCAACCCCCTCCAGGCGGACGGCCGTGCGCCCCGGCGTACCCGTACACCCCCGGTGCCTCGCAAGGGCGTACAGCGGGGGGCTCAGGGGCCCGTGGGCGGCTCCGGGGGCCGGGAGGGTCAGGTCCAGGTGGCGACGAGGTAGCCGACGCCGTACGGGGCGTCCTCGTGGAGCAGCCGTCCCGCCTTGCCCGTGTCCTCCGCCGCGCCCGCCAGGACCTGCCAGGGGGCCCGTCCCGCCGCCTGGAGCTGCCGCGCCAGGGCGGGGTCGAGCGACTTCAGCGCGTCGATGTCGGCGGCGCCCAGCGCCCGTGCGGCGTCCGCGTCGAAGCCCTCGGCGCGCGCGTCGAGATAGCCGGGGGCCTTGAGGGTGCGGCAGGCGCTGCCGTCGCCCATCGCGAGGACGGCGACCCTCGGGGCACGCGCCCCGGCCCGCCGGCCCAGCTCCAGGGCCGCGTCCGGCGCCAGCTCCGCCGTGACGCCGAGGCCCTCCACCGGGCAGGCGTCCCAGCGCGCCCGGCCGAGCAGCCAGGCGCCGACGGCCAGGGAGTACGGAAGCTCCCGCTCCGGCTGCCGGTCGGCCGGTCCGGCCCCGAGGCGTACCGCGAGATCCACGCCGAAACCCCGGAACGAACCGGGGGTACCGGCGGGGTACACCCCGTCCGCCCCGGGCTCCACGGGTCCCACCACGATCAGCAGATCGGGCCGGGCGGCGGCCAGCACCCCCACGGCGTCGGCGCACGCCTCCCGGGCCGCGTCCAGTTCGGGCGCGGCACCTGCGGCGACCTCGGGCACGAGCAGCGGCGGACAGGGGCAGACGGCGGCGGCGACAAGCATGATCGGCAGCCTAACCCGTCCCACCGGAACCCGGACAAGGGCTCAGGCGGGACCCGGGAGGGAGCCGCCGGACGCGGTCAGCCCAGCCCGCAGGCGGGCGCCGCGGCCACCGGAAGCGGCTCCGGCACGCCGATCTTGGGCAGCCCGAGCAGCACCCCGGCGGGCTTGGGCGCCGCCCCGTCCCGGCGCTTCTGCCAGGCGTCGCCCGACCGGGTGCGCCGCACGCCCGTCACCGGCCCCTCGGCCAGGAGGTGGTGCGGAGCCGCGTAGGTGATCTCCACGGTGACCACATCGCCGGGGCGCACCTCCTCGTCCGGCTTGGTGAAGTGGACCAGGCGGTTGTCCGGGGCGCGCCCGGACAGCCGGTGGGTGGTGCCGTCCTTGCGGCCCTCGCCCTCGGCGACCATGACGTCCAGGGTCCGGCCGACCTGCTTCTTGTTCTCGGACCAGGAGATCTCCTCCTGGAGGGCGACCAGCCGCTCGTAACGCGCCTGGACGACCGCCTTGGGGATCTGCCCCTCCATGGTCGCGGCGGGGGTGCCGGGACGCTTGGAGTACTGGAAGGTGAAGGCGTTGGCGAACCGGGCCTCGCGGACCGTGTGCAGCGTCTGCTCGAAGTCCTCCTCGGTCTCGCCGGGGAAGCCCACGATGATGTCGGTGGAGATCGCCGCGTGCGGGATCGCCTCACGCACCTTGTGGATGATCCCCAGGAACCGGTCCTGCCGGTAGGAACGGCGCATCGCCCGGAGCACCGTGTCCGAACCGGACTGAAGGGGCATATGGAGCTGCGGCATCACATTCGGCGTCTCGGCCATGGCGGCGATCACGTCATCGGTGAAGTCACGGGGGTGCGGGGAGGTGAACCGGACCCGCTCCAGCCCCTCGATCCGCCCGCAGGCGCGCAGCAGCTTGCTGAACGCCTCCCGGTCGCCGATGTCGGAGCCGTACGCGTTGACGTTCTGCCCGAGCAGGGTGATCTCGGAGACGCCCTCGCCGACCAGCGCCTCGATCTCCGCGAGGATGTCGCCGGGCCGCCGGTCCTTCTCCTTGCCCCGCAGCGCGGGCACGATACAGAAGGTGCAGGTGTTGTTGCAGCCGACGGAGATCGACACCCAGGCGGCATAGGCGGACTCACGGCGCGTGGGCAGCGTGGAGGGGAAGGCCTCCAGCGACTCCGCGATCTCGACCTGGGCCTCCTCCTGCACCCGGGCGCGCTCCAGCAGGACCGGCAGCTTGCCGATGTTGTGCGTACCGAAGACGACATCCACCCAGGGGGCGCGGTCGACGATGGTGTCGCGGTCCTTCTGGGCCAGACAGCCGCCGACGGCGATCTGCATACCGGGGCGCCGGGTCTTCATCGGGGCGAGCCGGCCAAGATTGCCGTACAGCTTGTTGTCGGCGTTCTCCCGGACGGCGCAGGTGTTGAAGACGACGACATCGGCGTCGCCGTCGGCGTCCTTGGGGGCGCGGACGTAGCCCGCGTCCTCCAGGAGTCCGGACAGCCGCTCGGAGTCATGGACGTTCATCTGACACCCATAGGTGCGGATCTCATAACTGCGCTGAACGTCCACTGCCTGGCTCCGGTCACTGCTGGTCATGGGACAAGGGTAGGCGGTGGCGGGGACAGCTCCCGCACATCCACCCGGGAGCGGACCACCGAAACGCCTCCGACCTGCGGGAACAGCAGGCGGGCGGGTGCTCTCCCGTACGGTCGCCGTCCGTGCGCGCACGGAGACCCGGCCCCGGTCTGGTCAGCGACCGCGCCCGCCTGGCAGGATCACCCGCATGTTCCAGGCCATGTCCCGAATCGGCCGCCGCCGGGCCGCGCGGGCGGCCGCCGCACTCCTCGTGGTCTCCGGTCTGCTGCTGTGGTGGCTGCTCCCCCTGGAGGAGCCCGGCCCGCGCGGCGCGGTCACCTTCAGCACCGGACTGCCCAGCGGTGTGTACGAGCGGTACGGCTCGCTGCTCAAGGCGGAGCTGGGCCGTGACCTGCCCGAGGTCAGGGTGACCCTCAGGGACAGCGCCGGGTCGAAGGAGAACATCGCCCGGGTCGCGAACGGCGGCGCGCACTTCACCATCGCCACCGCCGACGCCGTCGCCAAGTACCAGCAGGACGGCGGACCGCAGGCGGACCGGCTGCGCGGCTGCGCCCGGCTCTACGACGACTACATCCAGCTGGTGGTGCCCGGGGACTCGCGGGTCAAGGAGATCGGGGACCTGCGCGGTCTCACCGTGGGCATAGGCCAGGAGCGCTCCGGGGTCCGGCTGGTCACCGAGCGGCTGCTGGAGGCCGCCGGGATCAACCCGGCGAAGGACATCACCGCCGTCCCCGAGGGCATCGACACGGTCCCCCGGCTGCTGGAGCAGGGGCGGATGGACGCCTTCTTCTGGTCCGGCGGACTGCCGACCACGGCGATCACGGATCTGTCCCGGCGGACACCCATCCGGCTGGTCCCGCTCCGCCCGAAACTGGTGGACACGATCCACGCCACCACCGGCCCCACCGGTCACTACCGTCAGGCCGTGGTGCCGACGGACGCGTACGACCACGACGGGAACGACGCACCCGTACCCACCATGGCGGTGGCGAATCTGCTGGTGACCACCGATCGCATGGAGAAGGACCTGGTGGAGGGGTTCACCCGGACGGTGATCAGAAGCCGGGACCGTATCGGCGACAAGGTCCACGCCGCCCAGCGGGTGGATCTGCGGACGGCGATCTACACCGACCCGCTGGAGCTGCACCGGGGTGCCCAGCGGTACTACATCTCGGAGAAGCCCTGACCACTCCCCCGGGAGGATCCGGCGCCCGGCTCCCCCGGGAGGATCGAACAGCCGGCTCCCCCGGGAGGACCGGACGGCCGGGAAAGGTGCTCAGCAGGCGGTCCGGGGCACGCTGACCGTCACCTTGAGCCCCCGCGGCGGGTGATGGTCGTACGCGATGGTGCCCCCGCCCGCCGACAGCAGCGCGCGGGAGATCGACAGCCCCAGCCCCGACCCCTTGACGTTCTGATGGCGCCCGCTGCGCCAGAAGCGGTCACCGACCCGGGACAGCTCCTCGTCGGTCAGCCCCGGCCCCCGGTCGGCGACCACCACGGTGCAGACCCGGCCCCGGGCGCCCACGGACACGGTGACCTCCTCGCCGCCGGGGGTGAACTTCAGCGCGTTGTCGATCACCGCGTCCAGGGCGCTGGAGAGACCGATCGGGTCGCACCAGGCGCTGACCGCCGTGTTCGGCCCGGTCAGCCGTACCCCCTTGGCGTCGGCGACCGGACGCCAGGAGGCGACCCGTTCGGCGGCCAGCTCCCCGATGTCGATCAGTTCGAGCGTCGCCGACGCGTGCTCGGCGAGCGCCAGATCGAGCAGGTCGTCGAGGACCTGGGTGAGACGCTTGCCCTCGGTACGGACGGACGCGATCTCCTCGTTGTCCTCGGGGAGTTCGAGCGCCAGCAGCTCGATGCGGAGCAGCAGCGCGGCGAGGGGATTGCGCAGCTGGTGGGAGGCGTCCGCGACAAAGGCCCGCTGCTGCTCCAGCACCTGTTCGACGTTGTCGGCCATCTCGTTGAAGGAGCGGGCGAGCCGGCGCAGTTCCGGCGGGCCGCCGGCCGCGGCGACCCGGGAGTTGAGCCGACCGGTCGCGATGTCGTGGGTGGCCGCGTCGAGGACGCGGACCGGGAGCAGCACCCAGCCGGTGAGCCGGACGGCGGCGCCCACGGCGAGCAGCATCGCCGCCGCCTCCCCGGCGGCTATCAGCAGCCAGCCCTCCAGGATCCGGGAGCGCAGCCCGTCGGTGGGCGAGTCGGTGAGGACGACGGCGACGACATCCCCGTCCCGGACCACGGGCGAGGCGACGATCAGGCGTTTGCCGCGCTGCCAGGGCCACACCTGCGGGGGGTCCTGGCTGCGCCGTCCGGAGAGCGCCTCGTCGAAGGCCCTGCCGTGCTCGCCGGGGACGCCGCTCACCCACCGCTCGTGCGGGCGGGGGAGGGACCAGCCCTCGGGTGAGCGGGCCATGACGCTCCGGTCCCGGCGGAAGACACCGGCCTTGATGCCATAGGTGGACCAGTAGCGGTTGAGCTGGAGCTGGAGCACGGACTGCCGCTCCTCGGACTCGCCGGACTCCCCCGACGCGCCGACGAACTGGGCGATGGCCGCGAAACGGACGGTGTCGTCGATCCGGTCCACGACGACGCGCTGCTGCTGGGCCGCGGCGAGGCTCGCGGCGAGCGGGAGACCGAGGGCCAGCAGAACGCCCGCGAGCAGGACGATGAGCAGGGGGAGGAGCCGGGTGCGCACGGGATCCGATCAGTCGGTCGGCGCGACGAGCCGGTAGCCGACGCCCCGGACGGTCTCGATCAGCGTGGGCATGCGCAGCTTGGACCGGAGGGAGGCCACATGGACCTCCAGGGTGCGGCCGGTCCCCTCCCAGTTGGTGCGCCAGACCTCGCTGATGATCTGCTCCCGGCGGAAGACGACCCCGGGGCGCTGGGCGAGGAGAGCGAGGAGGTCGAACTCCTTGCGGGTGAGCTGGACTTCGGTGCCGTCGACGCTGACCCGGCGGGTGGGCAGTTCGACGGTCATGGCGCCCAGGCGCAGGGCGTCGTCGGAGGCGCCGGTCCCGTCGTCGCCGCCGGTGCCCCGCCGGCTCACGGCGTGGATACGGGCCAGCAGCTCACCGGTGTCGTACGGCTTGACCACGTAGTCGTCGGCGCCGAGGTTGAGGCCGTGGATCCGGGAGCGTACGTCGGAGCGGGCGGTGACCATGATCACCGGGGTGGTGGTGAGCTTCCGCAGCCGTCCGCAGACCTGGTAGCCGTCCTGGTCGGGGAGGCCGAGGTCGAGCAGGATCACCCCGAACGGGGGCAGTCCGGGGTAGGTGGCGGGGAGCACCGCGCGCAGCGCCTCCTCGCCGTTACGGGCGTGCACCACCTGGAAGCCGTGCCGGGCCAGGATCGCCGACAGGGCGGCGGCGACATGGTCGTCGTCCTCGACGAGCAGCAGTCTCATGGCCCCCTCGGTTCTTCTGTCTCGGTCGTCAGCCGCGCGGTTCGTCAGCTGTCTCGGTGGTCGGTCGTTTCGGTCACCGGCCGGCCCGGTGGCGGTCGGTGCCGGGTGGGCGTCCGGCGCGGGACCGGCAGGTGTCCCGCGCCCGGTCCCATGGTGGCGGGGCCGGGCCCCCGGTGTTCCCACCGGGGCCGTCGTGCGGTGTGCGGCGGTCCGCGGATGCCGCACTCCTGTGTGCTGCCCGCCCAGGGGCTCGTCACACGCACAGGGCATCAAGGCTGATTCCCGGCCAGTGCGTCAAGAGGATGTCACCCGACGGGGGGCTTCCGTTATCCACCCGGTACGCCATTCGTCACCCTCATCACGCATAGTGCGCATCCGAAGCCATATCGTTATGCTCAATTTCCGCTCAGATGTAATGACGCTCGTCGGACCCCCTCACTACTGTCCTCCCAACCGAGGAGGACGGAGCAAGAAGCCGATGAGCCAAGTAGCCAAGACCAAGGGGCACGGTGACGCGACCCCGGCAGCGGGCGACCTGGTCGTGCTGAGCGGGGTGAACAAACACTTCGGCGCGCTGCATGTGCTCCAGGACATCGACCTGACCATCGCCCGGGGTGAGGTCGTGGTCGTCATCGGACCCTCCGGGTCCGGTAAGTCCACCCTGTGCCGCACCATCAACCGGCTGGAGACCATCGACTCGGGGGACATCTCGATCGACGGCAAACCCCTCCCCCAGGAGGGCAAGGAGCTGGCCCGGCTCCGCGCCGATGTCGGCATGGTCTTCCAGTCGTTCAACCTCTTCGCGCACAAGACGGTGCTGGAGAACGTGATGCTGGGCCAGATCAAGGTCCGGCGCAAGGAGAAGCCCCTCGCCGAGCAGCAGGCACGCAAGCTGCTCGACCGGGTCGGCGTCGGTTCCCAGTGCGACAAGTACCCGGCCCAGCTCTCCGGCGGTCAGCAGCAACGCGTGGCCATCGCCCGTGCGTTGGCCATGGATCCCAAGGTCATCCTGTTCGACGAGCCCACCTCCGCGCTCGACCCGGAGATGATCAACGAGGTCCTGGAGGTCATGCAGCAGCTCGCCCGGGACGGGATGACGATGGTGGTCGTCACCCATGAGATGGGCTTCGCCCGCTCCGCCGCCAACCGGGTGGTCTTCATGGCCGACGGCAGGATCGTCGAAGAGGCCACGCCCGAGGAGTTCTTCAACAACCCGCGCAGTGACCGGGCGAAGGACTTCCTGTCGAAGATCCTGCACCACTGACGACCGACCCCATCACGACACGAGGGATGTTCTCCATGAAGCTCCGCAAGGCATCGCTGGCCATCGCCACCGGTCTGGCCCTCTCGCTGACCCTCACCGCCTGTGGCGGCGACTCCGGCAGCGACGACAAGAAGATCACCATCGGCATCAAGTTCGACCAGCCCGGCATCGGCCTGAAGACCACCGACGGCAAATACACCGGCTTCGATATCGATGTGGCCACCTATGTCGCCAAGGAACTCGGCTACGACGCCAAGGACATCGAGTGGAAGCAGGCCCCCAGCGCCGACCGCGAGACCCTGATCCGCAACGGTGACGTCGACTTCGTCGTAGCCAGCTACACCATCAACGACAAGCGCAAGGCCGAGGTCGACTTCGCCGGCCCGTACTTCCTCGCGCACCAGGACCTGATGGTCCGCGCCGACGACAACTCCATCACCAAGGCCACCGACCTCAACAGCAAGAAGCTGTGCTCGGTCACCGGCTCCACCCCGGCGCAGAACGTCAAGGACAACCTGGCCCCCGACGCCGACCTCAAGACGTACGGCGGCTACTCCGAGTGCCTGACCGGCCTGGAGAACAAGGCCGTCGACGCCCTGACCACGGACGACGCCGTCCTCGCGGGCTACGCCACGCAGAAGGAGCACACCGGCAAGTTCAAGCTCCTCGGCCTGAAGCTCAGCAACGAGCCCTACGGCATCGGCCTGAAGAAGGGCGACAAGGAGCTTCGGGACAAGATCAACAAGGCCCTGGAGAAGATGAAGAAGGACAACTCCTGGGACGAGTTCGTCAAGAAGAACTTCGGCTCCTCGAACTACAAGAACGAGCCCGCGCCGGAGATCACCGAGACCAGCTGAGGCCAGCGGTGACGTGCCGCCGGCCCCGGCCGGCGGCACGCGCCACGATCCAACCAGGAGAGATCGCGGGTCATCGTGTTCGACTTCCTTGATTCTGGGCAGTACGACCTGCTCGGCGCGTTCTGGGTGACGACCCAGCTCGCCATCTACTCGGCCATCGGCTCCCTCGTCTGGGGAACCGTGCTGGCCGGCATGCGGGTCGGCCCCGTGCCCCTGATGCGGGCCTTCGGCACCGGCTATGTCAATGTCATGCGGAACACCCCGCTGACCGTCGTGATCGTCGCCTGCTCCCTCGCCCTCAACCAGACCCTGGGCTTCACCCTCGGCGCCGAACGCTCCGAGGACATCGGCTTCCGGATGGCGGTCCTCGGACTCGCCGCCTACACCGGCACCTTCGTCTGTGAAGCGCTGCGCTCCGGCATCAACACCGTCCCCGTAGGCCAGGCGGAGGCGGCCCGGGCACTCGGGCTGAGCTTCTTCCAGGTGCTGACCCTCATAGTCCTGCCGCAGGCGTTCCGCTCGGTGGTCGCCCCGCTGGCGAACGTCCTGATCGCCCTCACCAAGAACACCACGGTGGCCGCGGCGATCGGAGTCGCCGAGGCGGCCCTGCTGATGCGAGAAATGATCGAGAACGAAGCCGACGCGCTCCTCGCCGTCTTCGCCGTCTTCGCCTTCGGTTTCGTCGTCCTCACCCTGCCGACCGGTCTGCTGCTCGGCTGGGTCTCCAAGCGTGTGGCGGTGAAGCGATGACCTCCGTGCTCTACGACGCCCCCGGCCCCCGGGCCAAGCGGCGCAATATCCTCTACACCGTGGTCTTCCTCGTCGTGGCCACTGGGGCGGCCTGGTGGGTCCTGGACGTCATGGCCGACAAGGAGCAGCTCACCTCGGAGAAGTGGAGCCCGTTCGTCCAGGACTCCCAGGTCTGGACCACCTTCCTTCTCCCCGGGCTCTGGGAGACGCTGAAGGCCGCCGCGATCTCCGTCCTCATCGCCCTGCCGCTCGGCGCCGTCCTCGGTATCGGCCGGCTCTCCGACCACGCCTGGATCCGGGTGCCCGTCGGTGCCGTGGTCGAGTTCTTCCGGGCCCTGCCGGTGCTGCTGCTGATGGTCTTCGCCTACCAGGCGTTTGTGCAGTTCACCGACCTGGAGTCGGATATCCGGCCGATGTACGCCGTCATCACCGGCCTGGTCCTCTACAACGCCTCCGTGATCGCCGAGATCGTCCGGGCGGGCATCCTCTCGCTGCCGCAGGGACAGACGGACGCCGCCAAGGCGATCGGGATGCGCAAGAGCCAGACCATGGCCCATGTCCTGCTGCCACAGGCGGTCACCGCGATGCTCCCCGCGCTGGTCAGCCAGCTCGTGGTCATCGTGAAGGACACCGCGCTCGGCGGCGCGATGCTCGGCTTCAACGAGCTGCTCTACCAGTTCCGCCCCATCACGGCCAACTACGGGGCCAACACCATCGCGGCGCTCACCGTGATCGCGTTGATCTTCATCCTGGTGAACTTCGCCCTCACCTCCTTCGCGAGCTGGATCGAAGGCCGGATACGCCGGGGGAAGAAGAGCACGGGCGCCGTCGTCGACCTCAAGACCGTCGACGCGGGCGCGGCCGCCGGGACCTGATCCGGCGGTCCCCTCAGACCAGGGAGGGGCGGTGGCGCGGCGGCGCCACCGCCCCTCCCTGACCATGTCCCGGCCCGGGACACGACCGGGCCTCCTCGGCCATGACCCCGCCTCCGGTACGACCCCGGCCCACCGCTCCGCGCGCCCCCGTACCACCGGCGGCATCCCCCGGGAACCCGTGCCCCGGCCCCACGGGCGCCCGCACGCCATGCCACCCACCCGTCACTTGACGCAGGCACCCCCAGTCGGTTGCATACGTTCTGTGATCACACACCGGGCTACCACCACGGCTTCCGGCCTGCCCCCCGCACCCCTGCGAGGCCGGGGGGTCCCGTCGTGGACCCGGTGATCGTCGTCGGCGCCGGCCCGGTGGGGCTCGCCCTCGCCCTCGCCCTCGCCCAGCAGGGCGTTCCCACGGTCGTCCTGGACGAGACCGACGGCCGCGAGGAGCCCCGCCCCGCCCGTACGGTCGTCCTGCGCCATGACACCGCGCGGATGGCCGCCCGGCTCGGCTGTACGACGCTCCGTGACGAAGGCATCCGCTGGACCGCCTGGCGCACACTCCGGCGCAAACAGCCCGTACGACGGCTGGAGCTGACGGACCCGCCGACCGACGCGGCGGCACCGGCCCTGGACGCGACCGCTGTCCCGGCTCCGCTGCACATCCCCCAGCACGCCCTGGCACACGGACTGCGCGCGGCCGTCGCGAAGCGACATCTCATCAAGCTGGTCACCGGGAGCCATGTCGACTCGCTGGAGCAGGACGGCGCCGGGGTCACCGTGCACACCCGCGGCCCCGGGGCCACCTGGTGGCGCGGCAGCCATGTGGTGGGCTGCGACGGCTCCCGCTCCACCGTCCGCAAGCTGCTCGGCATCCGCTTCCCCGGCCGTACGGCGGTGGAACGGTACGCGGTCGCCACCCTCCGCGCCGAACTGCCCTGGCCCGGCGAGGCGGTACTGCACCGCAGACCGCCCTGGCGCTCCGGCGGCGAGGAGATCACCGCCCGGCCGCTGCCCGGCGGGCTCTGGCGGCTCGACTGGCTGCTGCCGCCCCAGGGCGAACTGGTCACCCCCGACACCCTGGTCGCCCGGATCCGGGACACCCTCGCCGGATGGTGCGGCGAGACACCCCCGTACGACCTGATCGACACCGGCGTGCACACCGCCCACCACCGGCTCGCCCGGAGCTGGCGGGTGGGACGCGCCTTTCTCGCGGGGGACGCCGCCCATCTGCTGGGCGCGCTCGGCACCCAGGCCCTCGACGAAGGGCTGCGGGACGCCGAGAACCTGGCGTGGAAACTGGCGTACGACTGGCACCAAGGAGCCTCCGAACCCCTTCTGGACAGCTATCAGTCCGAGCGCCGCACGGCCCTCGCGGCCCGGCTGCGCGCCGCCGACCAGGGCCTCACGGCCCGGCAGGGCGGGGTGCGCAGCCGTCTCCCGGGCGCGGGGCGCGGCCAGGACACCCTGCTGACCGATGGCCATCTGGGGCTCGGTCAGCTCGGCGCCGCGCCGGTGCACGCCTACTCCCCCCTGGGACCGGAGTGCGCCCCGGCCCAGGTCGTCCTCGATACGCCGCTGGGCGCGCAGATCACCGATGTACGGGTGACCGCGCCCGACGGCACCACCGCCCGGCTGCGGGACCGGCTGGGGCGCGGCCGACTGCTGGTGCTCCTGGTGGCACCGGGCACCGGGGTGTGGGACCAGCGGCACTGGCAGAGCGCCGGGCTGATGCCACGACTGGCGGAGGCGGTGGGCGGGCTCCCGTTCCGCGCCGAACTCCTGGTGACCGAGGGGTACCCGGGCGCAGCGGCCCATACTGTGCTGCTGGTCAGGCCCGATGGGCATCTGATCGGCTCATTCGCGGGGGTACGGCCCGAGGAGCTGTACGCAGCGGCCGACGCGGCCCGGGGCGGCGAGCCCTCCACGGCCCCCAGCGACCGTACCGCGGACATCAATTGACCGCTCATCGGCAGCCCGGTCATACTCACGCTATGACCGGCACCGATGTGCGCCTGTGGCGGAGGGTCCATATGGACCTCCTCCGCTATGCGGGCGGCGTGTGTCGTCCCTCCTGCTGAATTCGCCTCCTTCTCCTCCGCGCCCCGGCACGCTGTGCCCCCGCGCGTCCTTCGCGAACTCCAGGACGGTTCCCATGTCCCAGGCGCCATCTCGCCCTGCCCGGAACACTGCTCTGCTCCCACCTCCCCTTTCCGGACGGCCCGAATCTCCCGTTCCGTCCGGGCCCTCCGGTTCCTCCGGGCCTTCTGACGCCTCCGGCGTTTCCGGCACGCAGCCCGCCGGGGCCCCGCTGTCATCCGGCACCGTCCCGGCCCCGGAGCGGGCCGCGTGGGCGGTCACCTCGGCCGAGCTGCTGGACTTCGTCCGGCGCGCCGCCGCCGACGAGGAACTCATCGCCTCCCTCCCCCTCTCCCCCGACGAACGCACCTGGGTACGGCTGGAGGGGCCGGGCGGCAGCGAGGCATGGCTCATCGGCTGGCCGCCCGGGACGGGGACGGGCTGGCACGACCACGCCGAGTCACTGGGCGCCTTCGCCACCGCCGCCGGTGAGCTGACGGAGCGCTCCCTCGCGGTGCGGCTCCCCTCCAGCGGCTGGGTCTCCCTGGAACTGCACGAGGGGGTGGACCGGGAGCGCCGCCTCACCCCGGGTCAGGGCCGGGCCTTCGGCACCCACCATGTGCACGAGGTGCTGAACGAATCCACCACCGGGCACGCCGTCTCGGTGCACGCCTACTATCCGCCGCTGCCGCTGATCCGGCGGTTCAGCCGGAACGGCGCGGTGCTCCGGCTGGAGCAGGTGGAGCTTCCGGAGGACTGGCGATGACCGAGGAGAACACCCCCGGGCCGACCCCGGAGGCCGGGGAAGCCGGGAAGCCGATCGGTGTGGACGAATTGTTGGAGCGGGTACGCGAGGGACTGGACCGGGTGGGCCCGGAGCGGGCCTTCCGCGAGGCGGCGGAGGGCGCGCTGCTGGTGGACACCCGCTATGCGGCGCTGCGGGACCGGGACGGTCTGATCCCCGGCGCCCTGGTCGTGGAGCGCAATGAACTGGAGTGGCGGCTGGATCCCCAGGGCAGCCACCGCGCACCGGAGGCGGTCGGTCATGATCTGCGGGTCGTGGTCATCTGCAATGAGGGTTACGCCTCCTCCCTGGCAGCGGAGTCCCTGCGCCGGCTGGGACTGCACCGGGCGACGGATCTGATCGGCGGTTTTCAGGCATGGCGGGCGGCAGGACTGCCGGTGGAGACGGGGCCGCCGGTGGACGGCTGAGCCCCCCGGCCCTGGGCCGCCCGGGACCTCGGAGGCACCGGAGGCACCCGAGGGACCCGAGGCACCGGAATTCTCGGCAGCCTCAGAAGTCCTCGCCCAGGCCCTCCAGCTCCTCGCCCTCCTCCTCCAGCGCCTGGCGCACCACCCGCAGGGCCAGCCCCTCCCCGTACCCCTTGCGGGCCAGCATCCCGGCCAGGCGGCGTATCCGGCGGTCGCGGTCGAGGCCCCGGGTGGACCGGAGCTTGCGGGCGACCAGCTCCCGGGCGGTCTCCTCCTCCCGCTCGGGGTCGAGCCGGCCGACCGCGCTGTCGATCACGGCCGCGTCCACCCCCTTGGTCCGCAGCTCCCGGGCGAGCGCCCGGCGGGCGAGGCCCCGGCCGTGATGGCGGGACTCCACCCAGGCCCCGGCGAAGGCGGCGTCGTCGATGAGCCCGACGTCCTCGAAGCGGGCGAGCACCTCCTCGGCCACCTCGTCCGGGATCTCCCGCCGCCGGAGCGCGTCCGCGAGCTGATGGCGGGTCCTCGGGGTGCCGGTGAGCAGGCGCAGACAGATCGCCCGCGCCCGCTCGGCCGGGTCCCGGGGCAGCGACTCCCGCTCGGCCCTCGACGAGCCGGAGCCGCCGCCCGGTCCTTCCGATCGCCTCTCGGATGACAGAGACACGATCGGCTAGCTCTTGGCCGCCGACTTGGCCGCCCGGGACTTGGCGGCCGGGGCGGTCGCCGCCGCCTTGGCCTGCTCATCGGCGGGCACGGCAGCCGAGGCGTCCGGACCCGGCTCGGCACTCGGGGTCTCCGGCCTGACCCCGACGCCCAGCTTGTCCTTGATCTTCTTCTCGATCTCATCGGCGAGACCGGGGTTGTCCTTCAGGAAGTTACGGGCGTTCTCCTTGCCCTGGCCCAGCTGGTCGCCCTCGTAGGTGTACCAGGCACCGGCCTTGCGGACGAAGCCGTGCTCCACGCCCATGTCGATCAGGCCGCCCTCACGGCTGATGCCGTGGCCGTAGAGGATGTCGAACTCGGCCTGCTTGAAGGGCGGCGCGACCTTGTTCTTCACCACCTTGCAGCGGGTGCGGTTGCCCACGGCGTCGGTGCCGTCCTTCAGGGTCTCGATCCGGCGGATGTCGATCCGGACCGAGGCGTAGAACTTGAGCGCGCGGCCACCGGTCGTGGTCTCCGGCGAGCCGAACATCACACCGATCTTCTCGCGGAGCTGGTTGATGAAGATCGCGGTGGTCTTGGACTGGTTCAGCGCGCTGGTGATCTTCCGCAGGGCCTGGCTCATCAGCCGGGCCTGGAGACCCACGTGGGAGTCGCCCATCTCGCCCTCGATCTCCGCACGCGGCACCAGCGCGGCGACGGAGTCGATCACGATGAGGTCGAGCGCCCCGGAGCGGACGAGCATGTCGACGATCTCCAGCGCCTGCTCGCCGTTGTCCGGCTGCGACAGGATCAGATTGTCGATGTCGACGCCGAGCTTCTTGGCGTACTCGGGGTCGAGGGCGTGCTCGGCGTCCACGAAGGCGACCTGGCCGCCCGCCTTCTGCGCGTTGGCCACGGCGTGCAGGGTCAGGGTCGTCTTGCCGGAGGACTCCGGGCCGTAGATCTCCACCACCCTGCCGCGCGGCAGACCGCCGACGCCGAGGGCGACGTCGAGCGCGGTCGAGCCGGTGGGGATCACTTCGATCGGCTCGTTCGGCCGCTCGCCCAGGCGCATCACCGCGCCCTTGCCGAATTGCCGTTCAATCTGTGCGAGCGCGGCGTCGAGCGCCTTCTCGCGGTCGGTTCCTGCCATGGGTTCCACCCGATTTGCTTGTGTCGATCGCTTCACGTCAAAGACGCTAACCCCTGCCACTGACAATGGGCCCGCCGTCCCTGCCGGCCTGTGGAAAACCCCGGCCACACCTGGGCCGGACCACCCCATGAGAATGGATGTTCGATTTTCGTGTCAAGCGACCCACCGGCGTGCCGCCCGGGTCGCGGGCGGGGCCTCGCCCACACGTCTGAGTACGACAGCGGATACGGGAGGGGAGGCCGGGTCCGTACCGTCCCGGACATGGAGAACAGCAGCCCCGCCGACCCCTCCGCCGACCCCTCCGTCACACCAGCAGCCCCGTCCGCAGCCCCGTCCGGCCCCTCCGTCGCTCCAGCGAAGCCCGCCACCGTGCCCATGAAGCCGTCCACCGGGCCCGCAGAGCCCGCCGCAGGCCCCGGAGGGCACACGGCGGGGCCGGAGGGGCCCGCAGGCCCGGAGCGGCGGCCCCACGGACCGGACGGACCGGACAGACCTGATGGATCGGACGGACCGGACGGGTCCTCAGCCGGCGCCGACACCGCCCTGCGGATGTTCCTCGCCGGAGCCGTGCTCCTCGCCGGTCTGGCCGTCTTCCTGATCGGCCCCCTGCTCGCCGTCGCCTGCGGCTCCTGCCAGGACGGCGTGCGGTCGGTGCGCCTTGAGGGCGTCCTGCTGGCGATCCGGGACTTCGCGGTGCCGATCACCGTGATCACCACCCTGATCGGCGTCTTCGCGGCCCGGCACGGCGGCCGGGCGGGCTGTGCCGGGCTCGGCGCCCTCGGTCTGCTGCTGGCCGCGATGGTCCTCGTCGCCCGGGTCTGAGACCGGCCCCGCGACCGCCCGGCCACCGAGGCCCGTCCCGCCCGGCCGGGGGGGGACCGCCCGGCATGCGGAAGCCCCCGCCCACGGCTGTCGTGGACGGGGGCTCCCCGGCCCATGAGCGGTCCGGCGTATGTGTGGATCAGGCGGGATCGGCGGGATCGGCGGCCCGGGACCGGCCGGGGCCTCCCCGTACGAGCACCGCGCGTCCCTTGCCGAGCGTCTCCCGGGCCCGCCCCAGCAGACGGCCGCGCCCGCGCCGCCGGTGCCCGTGGACCCTCGGGTCGTCGGTCACGTCGTAGCGCCGCACATAGGCCCCCAGGAACGCCTGGAGCGTCGCGACCGCCGGAATCGCGATCAGCGCGCCGACCGCGCCCATCAGCGCCGTACCCGCGATGACCGAGCCGAAGGCCACGGCCGGGTGGATGTCGACCGTCCGCGCGGTGAGCTTGGGCTGGAGGACATAGTTCTCGAACTGCTGGTAGATCACCACGAAGCCGAGCACCCACAGGGCGTACCAGGGATCCACGGTGAAGGCGATCAGCATCGGCAGCGCGCCCGCCAGATAGGTGCCGATCGTCGGGATGAACTGCGAGACGAGCCCCACCCAGACGGCCAGCGCCGGGGCGTAGGGCACCCCCAGGGACTCCAGCAGGATGTAGTGGGCCACACCGGAGATCAGCGCCATCAGACCGCGCGAGTAGATGTATCCGCCGGTCTTGTCGACCGCGATCTCCCATGCCCGCAGCACCTCGGCCTGCTTGGCCGGGGGCAGGACGGAGCAGATCGTCCGCCGCAGCCGGGGCCCGTCGGCGGCGAAGTAGAACGAGAAGAGGAATATCGTCAGCACCCGGAAGAGGCCGCCGAGGACGGTGGCCGAGACATCGAGCACCCCGGTGGCGCTGTCCTCGACATAGTTCTTGAGCCAGTCCGAGCGCAACACGCTGTCCTGGACCTCGACCCGGGACAGCTCCGTCTGGAACGTCTGGTTGATCCAGCTGATCACCGAGTCCAGATACTTGGGGAACTCCTCGACCATGGTCACGATCTGGTCGGCGAGCATGGAGCCGAGCATGACCACGAAGCCGACGGACCCGGCCAGGATCCCGAAGAAGACCAGGAAGGTGGCGATCCCCCGGCGCACGCCCCGGGCGGCCATCCGACCGACGGCGGGCTCGATCGCCAGGGCGATGAAGAACGCGATCAGGATGTTGATCAGCAGCCCGATGAGCTGGTGGAAGGCCCAGCTGCCGAGCTGGAAACAGGCGTAGAGGGCGAGCGCGAGCAGCATCGCGCGCGGCAGCCAGCGGGGCATGCGCACGGGCCCGCCGGGGTGGGGCGGGGCCGGGGGCGGCGGGGTGTGCGGGGGCGCTGCCCCCTCGGCCCGGGAGGCCTCCCCGGGTGCTTCCCCGGTGCCCGGGGTGCCGCCCTGGGCGGGCACACCGGCCCTGTCGGTTCTGTCCGGGCCGTCCCGGTCGTCTGTGTCGGTCTTCGGAGCCACGGGGCCAGTCTCGCCCACCATCGGCCTGGCCGGAAAACCGCCCTTGTCGGCCGAAGAGCACCGGGAGGCGTGGAAGCGCGTCAGGGGTGGTGGGCGGACCGGGGCCGGGCGGGGCGGGCAGGCCGGGGCGGCCTCTGCGGACCGGGCCGGCGGCCACCGGCGCACCCGGGGTGGCGGGATCCCGTACCCCGGGGCACGGGATCCGGTGGCGCGGGGCCGGTCACCGCTTGTCGGCGGGGACCCCCACGGCGGTGCAGACCGCCCGCCAGACGTCCCTGGTCTCCCAGCCCGCGTCGAGCGCCTCGTGCACCGTCCGGCCCCCCAGTTCGGCCATCACATGATCACGGGCGAAGGAATCCGCGTACGAGGGTCCGAAGTGATCCGCCATCCGTTCCCAGAAAATCGTCAACCGCATGACTTCAGTATCGCGCCCCCGGGTAGCGGTACCGCCGGTTCCGTATGCCGGGAGCACTTTCCGCCCTACGGTCGGGGCATGGCTGGAACCGGAGCAGACCCCGTACCGTCCTCCTCGTCGCCGCTCTCCCGTGCCGAGCGGTTCGTCTGGCTCACCGCACGGGTACTGGAACAGCGGCGTTTCGCCTATCACTTCCTGGGCGGGGACGCGGACGCCGTCGAGGTCGCCCTGAACGCCTACCTCCGGAACGACGGCGGCTACGGCCACGCCCTCGAACCGGATCTGCGGGGTCCGGTGAGTCAGCCGCTGCACACCGCTCACGCGCTGCGCGTCCTGGACTCCATCGGCCGGTGCAGCGGGCTGCGCATGGAGCGCATGTGCCGCTACTTCACCGAGGTGTCCACCCGGGAGGGCGCGCTCCCCGCCGTCCACCCGGCGCAGCACGGATATCCGGCCGCCCCCTTCGTCCCGGTCCTGGACGATCCGCCGGGCTCGCTGCTGTCGACGGGGCCGGTGGTCGGCCTGCTCCACCGCAACCAGGTCTGGCACGCCTGGCTCTTCCGGGCGACCGACTTCTGCTGGGCGGCGGTGGAGGCGCTGACCGACTCCCATCCCTACGAGATCGAGGCGGCGGTGGCCTTTCTGGACGGGGTGCCCGACCGGGTGCGCGCCGAGGTCGCGGCGGACCGGCTGGGCCGGCTGGTACGGGAGCGGGGTCTCGCCGTGCTCGATCCGGACCGTATCGGGGAGTACCGGGTCTCCGAGGGGTACGCCCCGGGCGAGCACCACTTCCCGTACGACTACGCCCGTACTCCCCGGTCGCTGGCCCGGCGCTGGTTCACCGAGGAGGAGATCGAGCGTTCCCTGGACCGTCTGGAGGCGGCGCAGCGGGAGGACGGCGGCTGGCCGGTCACCTGGCGGCAGTGGGCTCCGGGTACGGCGCTGGAGGCGCGGCCGATCGTCACCATCGAGGCGCTGCGGACCCTGCGGGCGTACGGGCGGGTGGTCGGCTGAGCCCGCGGTGTACCCGCCGCACCGAAGCGTGCCGGGGCGCGCGGTACGGGTCCGCGCGCCGGGGTGGATCAGCCGCCGAGTGCCCGTACCCCCGCGGTGACGGCGACCGCCGCGGCGACCACGACCAGGAAGGGGGCGCGCAGCACCAGGGCGAGCGCCGCCGCACCGAGCCCGGCCGCGCGGGCGTCCAGGACCAGGGTGCTGCCGGCGCCGAAGGTCTGCTGCGCGGTGAGCGCCGCCAGCAGGGCGACCGGGAGCAGCGCGGCCAGCCGCTGGACCAGGGGGCGTTCCAGGACGCCCGCCGGGACCAGCAGTCCGGCGAGTTTGACGAGGTAGCAGCCGACGGCGGTGGCGGCTATCGCGATCCAGAGGCTCAACGGTCCTCCTCCTTGACTGTCTCCGCTGTCTTCACCGTCTCCACGGTCTCCACCGGGGCAGGGGTGGTCCCGGGGGCGCGGGGGGCACGGCCCTTGAGCCAGAGCACGGCGGGGGCGGCGAGCGCGGCCACCAGGACGGGGACCCCGGCGGGCAGCAGGGGCAGGGCGCCGAGCACGAGGAGGACGGCGAGTGCGGCCACCGCGCGCTCGCTCGCGGTGCGCAGCATGGGCGCGAGCAGGGCGAGGAAGACGGCGGGGCCCGCCGCGTCCAGTCCCCAGGCCCGGGTGTCCCCGAGGGCCTCGGCGCCCGCGGCACCGGCCAGGGTGGTCAGGTTCCAGAGGATGTAGAGGGTGGCCCCGGTCACGGTGAAGCCGAGGCGGGCGGCCCGCCGGGAGGGCTGGGCGAGGGCGACGGCCGCGGTCTCGTCGATCACCCAGTGGGCGGCGAGCGGCCGGAGGAAGCGGGGCAGGGCGAGCAGCTGGGAGAGGCGCAGCCCGTAGAACGCGTTGCGGACGCCGAGGAAGAACGCCCCGGCGGCGGCGGTGAAGGGGTTGCCTCCCGCCGCTACCGCTCCGACCAGGGCGAACTGCGATGCGCCGGTGAAGACCAGAAGGCTCAGCACACAGGTCTGGAGCAGGGTGAAACCGGAGCCCGCCGCCGTCACCCCGAAGGCGAATCCGGAGAGCCCGACGGCGACGCCGACCCCGAGGGAGTCCCGGATCACGGCCCGGTCGGGCCTGTCGGCCCCGGATCCGGTCCCCGCCCCGGGTGCGGTCTCCGCTCCGGTGCCGTTCCCCGCCCCGGTGGGGGTACGGGTTTCCGGTCCGGCGTGTCCGGGCAGGGGTGCCGCCTCCGCGCCGACCGGCGGGGGGCTCTCTGGGTAGGTCGTCTGTTCCGCCACGGCCGGGACGTTACGGGCGGTCGCGCTCCCCGGTCTTGTACGTTCTTGCGCCGCCGCCCGCCGGGCCGGGCGCCCGGTGACGGGGGCTCCCGGTGTCAGGTCCCCGTACCCCCGGCGCGTTCCCTGCGGTACGCGCCGGGGGGCACCCCCACGATCCGGGTGAAGTGACGGTTGAGATGCGGCTGGTCGGTGAAGCCCACGGCCACCGCCGTCTCGGCCGGGGTGCTGCCGCCCTCCAGCAGCCGGCGGGCCCGGCGGACCCGGGCGTCGGTGAGCCAGGTGTGCGGAGGCATGCCGTACGCCGTCCGGAACGCGCGCAGCAGCGCGAAGGGGCTGGTGCCCACCTCCCGTGCCAGCCGCTCCAGGGACGGCGGGTCGGCCATGCGCTCCTCCAGCAGGGTCCGGGCGAGAGCGGCGGCACGGCCCGCGGCGGCGTCCCGGGGAGGGGGTGTACGGGCGGGCAGCCGGCCGCCGTACTGGCTGAGCAGCCGGGCGATCACCACCCGGAGCAGGCTGTCCGCGGCGAGCGCGTTGCCCGCCTCGGCGGCCCGGTGCACCCCGCGGATCTGCTCGGCGACCGCCGGGTCGTGGACCACCGTCTCCCGGAAGCCGGGCGTGCCGCGCACGGCGCCGACCTCGTCCGCTATCGCGGAGACCAGCTCGGCGGAGGGATAGAGGGTGGCATAGGTCCAGCCTCCGGGGGTGCCCGCGCGGGCGGTGTGCGCCACCTCGGGGTTGATCATGACGACACTGCCCGGATGGGCCCGGACCACGCCCCCGGGCAGGCCCACCTCCTCGATCCCGCCGCTGATCGCGCCGAGGGTGAAGCCCTCATGGCTGTGCCGCCGGAAGGTGTGCCGGATGTAGTGGGCGCTCAGCAGATCGAGACCCGGCAGCTCCTCGTACCGCCAGTGTCTCGCCCACTCGCCGCGCCCAGCACGCTCCGGATGCCCCATACAGCCATTGTGCGGCTCTCCGGAGGACCCCGCTGACCTGCACCGGAACCACTCCGGCGGAGACCGCGGGCGGACGGGAGAGCCGGGTGACGGCCGGATGTCAGTGGCGGGGTGCACGATGGGGGACATGGCCAGGACTGCGCTCGACTCCTTCTCCCCCGCGACCCGGAGCTGGTTCACGGGAGCCTTCAGCGCGCCCACCGCCGCGCAGGAGGGCGCCTGGCGGGCGATCGGCGAGGGGTCGGACGTCCTGGTGGTGGCGCCCACCGGATCGGGCAAGACCCTGGCCGCCTTTCTCGCCGCGCTGGACCGGCTGGCGTCCATTCCCCAGCCCGCCGACACCAAGGCCCGCTGCCGGGTCCTCTATGTCTCCCCGCTGAAGGCGCTCGCCGTCGATGTGGAGCGCAATCTCCGCAGCCCGCTGACGGGTATCCGGCAGGAGGCCGTCCGGCTGGGGCTGCCCGAGCCCGACATCAGGGTCGGCATCCGCTCCGGCGACACCCCCGCCGCCGAGCGCAGATCGCTCGCCACCCGGCCGCCGGACATCCTGATCACCACCCCCGAATCGCTCTTCCTCATGCTCACCTCCTCGGCCCGGTCCGCGCTGACCGGCGTCGAGACCGTGATCCTGGACGAGGTGCACGCCGTCGCCGGGACCAAGCGCGGCGCCCATCTCGCCGTCTCCCTGGAGCGGCTGGACGAACTGCTGCCCCGCCCCGCCCGCCGCATCGGCCTCTCCGCCACCGTCCGCCCGGTGGACGAGGTCGCCCGCTTCCTCGCCCCCCGGGGCCGCACCGAGATCGTGCAGCCACCGTCCACCAAGGAGTTCGATCTGTCGGTGGTGGTCCCGGTCGAGGACCTGGGCGAGCTGGGCGGCGCCGCCCCGCCACCGTCCGGCCCCGCCGACCCCGCCGCCACCGGGGACCGCCCCTCCATCTGGCCCCATGTCGAGGAGCGGATCGCCGACCTCGTCCAGGCCCACCGCTCCACCATCGTCTTCGCCAACTCCCGGCGGCTCGCCGAGCGGCTCTGCAACCGCCTCAACGAGATCGCGTACGAGCGGGCCACCGGCACCACCCTCGAAAACCCCGGCCCGCGCCCACCGGCCGAGATCATGGCCCAGTCCGGGGCCGCGCTCGGCGCCCCGCCCCTGCTCGCCCGCGCCCACCACGGCTCCGTCTCCAAGGAACAGCGGGCCCAGGTGGAGGAGGACCTCAAAGCGGGCCGGCTCCCCGCCGTCGTGGCCACCTCCAGCCTGGAGCTGGGCATCGACATGGGCGCCGTCGACCTGGTCGTCCAGGTCGAGTCGCCCCCGTCGGTCGCCTCCGGCCTCCAGCGGGTCGGCCGCGCCGGACACCAGGTGGGCGCCGTCTCCACCGGAGTGGTCTTCCCCAAGTACCGGGGCGATCTGGTGCAGGCCGCCGTGGTCACCGAGCGGATGCGCGAGGGCCGGATCGAATCCCTGCGGATCCCCGCCAACCCGCTCGACGTCCTGGCCCAGCAGCTGGTCGCCATGGCCGCCCTGGACACCTGGCAGGCCGACGACATGCTGGCGCTGGTCCGCCGCGCGGCCCCCTTCGCCTCCCTGCCCGAATCGGCCTTCACCGCCGTCCTCGACATGCTCGCCGGGCGCTATCCCTCCGACGGCTTCGCCGAGCTGCGCCCCCGGGTGGTCTGGGACCGGCTCGCGGGCACGGTCACCGGGCGGCCCGGGGCCCAGCGGCTCGCCGTCACCTCCGGCGGGACCATCCCCGACCGGGGGCTCTTCGGGGTCTTCCTCGCGGGCGCGGACCCGAAGAAGGGCGGTGGCCGCGTCGGTGAGCTGGACGAGGAGATGGTGTACGAGTCCCGGGTCGGCGATGTCTTCACCCTGGGCACCACCTCCTGGCGGATCGAGGACATCACCCGCGACCGGGTCCTGGTCACCCCCGCCCCCGGCGTCCCGGGCCGGCTGCCCTTCTGGAAGGGCGACCAGCTCGGCAGGCCCCTGGAGCTGGGGCGCGCGGTCGGCGCCTTCCAGCGGGAGATCGGCGCGCTGCCCGCACCGGACGCCAGGGCACGGCTGCTGGCGGCCGGCCTCGACACCTGGGCCGCCGACAATGTCCTCGCCTATCTGGACGAACAGCGCCGGGCCTGCGGCCATGTCCCCGACGACCGCACCATCCTGGTGGAGCGGTTCCGCGACGAGCTGGGCGACTGGCGGGTGGTGATCCACTCCCCGTTCGGCGCCCAGGTGCACGCCCCCTGGGCGCTCGCGCTCGGCGCCCGTCTCGCCGAGCGGTACGGCATGGACGCCCAGGTCATGCATGCCGACGACGGCATCGTGCTACGGCTGCCGGACGCCGATCTGATGGGCCTGGACCTGCTCGACCAGGACCCCGCCGACCTCGGCACCGCCCACGACGACGAACAGGCCCCCGTCGGCGCGGCGGACGCCGTCTTCGACCGGGGCGAGATCAGCGGGATCGTCACCGACCAGGTGGGCGGCTCGGCGCTGTTCGCGGCCCGGTTCCGGGAGTGCGCCGCCCGCGCCCTGCTGCTGCCGCGCCGCCGCCCCGGCCAGCGCACCCCGCTGTGGCAGCAGCGCCAGCGCGCCTCCCAGCTCCTCCAGGTGGCGAGCGAGTTCGGCTCCTTCCCCATCGTGCTGGAGGCGGTCCGCGAATGCCTCCAGGACGTGTTCGACGTCCCCGGCCTCAGCGAGCTGATGGGCGACATCGCGGCCCGCCGGGTCCGGATGGTCGAGGTCACCACCCCCGAGCCCTCACCGTTCGCCCGCTCCCTGCTCTTCGGCTATGTCGCCCAGTTCCTGTACGAGGGGGACTCACCCCTCGCGGAGCGGCGCGCCGCCGCGCTCTCCCTCGACTCCCGGCTGCTCGCCGAACTGCTCGGCCAGGCCGAGCTGCGCGAGCTGCTCGACGCCGATGTCCTCGCCGAGCTGGAGCGGGAGGTCCAGTGGCGCACCGAGGACCGCAGGGTCAAGGACGCCGAGGGGGTCGCCGATCTGCTGCGGATCCTGGGGCCGCTCACCGACGACGAGCTGACCGAGCGCGGCGCCGAACCGCCCTGGGCCCAGGGGCTGGCCGAGGCCCGCCGCGCCATCCGGGTCCGGATCGCGGGCACCGACCACTGGGCCGCGATCGAGGACGCCGGACGGCTCCGGGACGCCCTGGGCACCGCACTCCCCGTCGGCGTCCCCGAGGCGTTCACCGAACCGGTCAAGGACCCGCTCGGCGATCTGCTCTCCCGGTACGCCCGTACCCACGGCCCCTTCACCTCCGGCACGGCGGCGGCCCGCTTCGGCCTGGGCACCGCCGTCACCGAGGGCGCCCTCCAGCGGCTGGCCGCGAGCGGGCGGATCGTCCAGGGCGAATTCCACCCCTCGGGCATCGGACAGGAGTGGTGCGACGCGACCGTGCTGCGACGGCTGCGACGGCGCTCCCTCGCCGCCCTCCGCCATGAGCTGGAGCCCGCACCCCCGGCCGCGCTCGCCGCCTTCCTGCCCACCTGGCAGCATCTGCGCGGCGGGCTCCGGGGCATCGACGGTCTCGCCCGCGCCGTCGAACAGCTCCAGGGGGCGGCCGTGCCCGCCTCCGCCCTGGAGAAGCTGATCCTGCCGTCCCGGGTCCGCGACTACACCCCCGCCCTGCTGGACGAACTGACCATGACCGGCGAGATCGTCTGGGCCGGCGCGGGCGCCCTCCCCGGCAAGGACGGCTGGGTCGCCCTCCACCCCGCCGACACCGCCCCGCTGCTGCTGCCCCCGCCGCGCCCACTGGAGCCGACCGCGCTCCAGGAGTCGGTGCTCACCGCACTCGCCCCCGGGTACGGACTCTTCTTCCGCCAGATCGCCGACCAGGTCAGGGCCACCACCCACCCGGACGCCGGCGACGCACAGCTGGCCGACGCGATCTGGGAGCTGGCCTGGTCGGGGCGGCTCACCAATGACACCCTCGCCCCGCTGCGCGCCCTCCTCGGCTCGGGCCGCACCGCCGGGGCGACCGCCCACCGGGCCCGGCGGAGCGTGCCCCGGGGGCGGTACGGCGGCCTCACGGCGGCACCCCGGCCCGTGAGCCGGGGCGGACCGCCCACCGTGAGCGGTCGCTGGTCCCTGCTTCCGCCGGCCGAGCCGGATCCCACGGTCCGGGCCCACGCCCTGGCCCGGACCCTCCTCGACCGCCATGGGGTGGTGACCCGGGGCGCGGTCGCCGCCGAAGGGGTCGAGGGCGGCTTCTCGGCGGTGTACCGGGTGCTGTCGGCGTTCGAGGAGAGCGGGCAGGCCCGCCGGGGCTATGTGGTGGAGGGCCTGGGCGCGGCGCAGTTCGCCGTGGAGGGCGCGGTGGACCGGCTCCGGGCGGCGGCCACCGCACGCGAGCGCGACGGGGACCGCGAGGCACCGACCGCCCTGGTGCTGGCCGCCGCCGACCCGGCCCACGCCTATGGCGCCGCGCTGCCCTGGCCGGAGCCGCCGGAGGGCGCGAGCCACAAACCGGGGCGGAAGGCGGGCTCCCTGGTGGTCCTGGTCGACGGCGAGCTGACGCTGTACGTGGAGCGCGGCGGCAGGACCCTGCTGATCTGGGCCCCACCCGAGACAGCGGCGGCACGGGCCGCCCTCGCCGCGCTCGCCGAGGCCGCTCGCGAGGGCGCCCTGGGGACGGTCACCGTGGAGCGGATCAACGGCACCCCGGCCCTGACCTCGCCCCTGGCCCCCGCACTGGAGGCGTCCGGCTTCCACGCCACCCCCCGGGGCCTGCGCATCCGCGCCTGAGCCCCGGCCCCGGGCCCTCCACGGGCTCGGACCACCGGTCCCGACCACCCCCGCACCACCCCGCGCGGCCCTCCCCGGAGGCGCATCATGGGGGCATGCCCGAAGGAGACACCGTCTGGCGCACCGCGCACCGGCTGGACGGCGTGCTCGCGGGGCGGGAGCTGACCCGGTGCGAGCTGCGGGTGCCCTCGCTCGCCACGGCCGATCTCACCGGGCGGCACACCCTGGAGGTGGTACCGCGCGGCAAACATCTGCTCACCCGGTTCGAGGGCGGCCTCACCCTCCACTCCCATCTGCGGATGGACGGATCCTGGCGGGTCTTCCCGGTGGGCACGCGCCCGTCCGGCGGCCCCGCCCACCAGATCCGCGCCATCCTCGGCACCGCCGCCCACACCGCCGTCGGCTACCGCCTCCCGGTGCTGGAGCTGCTGCGCACCACCGACGAGGAGCGCGTCGTGGGCCATCTCGGCCCCGACCTCCTCGGCCCCGACTGGGACCCCGGCGAAGCGGTCGCGCGACTGCTCTCCGACCCCGCCCGCCCCCTCGGTGACGCCCTGCTCGACCAGCGCAACCTCGCGGGCATCGGCAATGTGTACAAGTCGGAGCTGGCCTTCCTCGCCCGGGTCACCCCCTGGCTCCCGGTGGGCGAACTCCCCCGGGACGTACCCGAACGGCTGGTGGCCACGGCCCACCGGCTGCTCACCGCGAACAGGGCGAACAGCGACCGCCGGACCACGGCCGCCGGCGCGCGGACCCGGCTCCATGTGTACGGCCGCGAGGGCCGCCCCTGCCTCCGCTGCGGCACCCCCGTCCGCCGCAGTACCCCTGCCGTCCCCGGCGCCAGCGGCGACGAACGCGTCAGCTACTGGTGCCCCGGCTGCCAGCACGGCCCGGTTGATTGACAGTCCGTCAGATCCGTTCGTACGGTCCCCGCATGCCTCTCACGGCGTACGACCTCAGCAGCAGAACGGCGTTGATCACCGGCGCCGCGAGCGGTATCGGCCGGGCCACCGCGGTGCTGCTCGCCCAGGCGGGGGCCACCGTCCACTGCGCGGACCTCGACGACAAGGGCCTGCGGGAGACCCTGGAGCTGATCGGCGGCACCCCGGGCGGAGGTGAGTCCCATGTCCTGGACGTCACCGACGGCGCGGCGGTCGAGGCGGTCGTCGCGGCCGTCACCGCCGACGGGCGGAGCCTGGACATCGCCGCCGCCATCGCGGGGGTGCTGCACATCGCCCCCGCCCTCGACACCACCGACGAGGATCTGAACCGTGTCCTCGCGGTCAATGTCACCGGGGTTCTGCACACCTGCCGGGCGGCGGCCCGCGCGATGATCGCGGCCGGCACCCCCGGCTCCCTCGTCACCATGGCCTCGGGCGCGGTGGACGCGGGCTACCCCGGCGGCCTCGCGTACAGCATGTCCAAGGCGGCGGTGGTCCAGCTGACCCGGACCCTGGCCACGGAGCTGGGGCCGCACGGGATCCGGGTGAACAGCGTCGCCCCGGGCTGGATCCGCACCCCGATGACCGAGCGCCATGACGCCGGGCTGAACCGGACCGTCGAGGAGTCCATGGCCGCGCGGTCCCCGCTGGGCCGGGTGGGCCGGCCCGAGGACGTGGCCCATGCGGTGCTCCATCTGGCGTCCGACGCGTCGGCGTTCACCACGGGCCAGATCATCCGTCCGAACGGTGGTGTGTCGATGCCCTGGTGACCCCGGGTCCTCCGTCCGCACCCGGCGGACAGCCGTCCCGCGCGGTCCCGTCGGCGCCGCGACCCGTACCGCCCACAGGACATGTGCGGCCCGGCGTACCACCGGCGCCCCGCGCCGGGCCACCGCCGCGCCCCCGTGCCCACAGCCCGGCCGCCATCTCCACGAGGCGCGGCCTCCGGCCGTCACGGCCGGCCCGCCCCTGGTAGGCGGTGACATGGACCGGCAGCAGACTGAGCCCCCAGCCGCCCGCCAGCACCGCGCCCTCGACCAGACCGGCCCGCTCCGGCGCCATGACCAGCCGGACCAGGGCCCACCACCAGAGCGCGCCCGCGGCCAGCGCCGCCGGGACGGCCAGGGATCCCCACCGGGGCCCGAGGGTGCCCTCGCGATCCGCCATGGCTGCCTCCCTCGGGAACCACGCTAGACCCGGACGATCACCCTCAGGGAGGGCGCACCACCGGGACGGCGCACACGCCCCCGGAGCACGCCCCCGCGCCCGGGGCACCGGCGGGCACCTGCGCGCACCGGCGGATCAGCCGATCGACCGCGCACGCCCTCGGGCACTCCGGCACTCGGCCCCTCAGATACTCAGGCGCTCAGGCGCTCTCCGCCTGGAACATCCACGAGTGCTTCTCCAGATCGCCGGTGAGTCCGATGATGATGTCCTGACTCACCGGGTCGGGGTCACCGGTCACGTCGATACGCACTCGCATCCGTTCGACCACCGCCTTCAGTGCCTGGACCAGGACCCGGATCGCGTCGGTGTCCTTGATCCAGCCCTCCGGCACGGGGCCGATCGCGCTCTGCTCGGCCACGGTCGCGGCCCGCCCGTCCGGGGTGACCCCGATCGCGGAGCACCGCTCCGCCACCGTGTCCGAGTGCAGCCGGGCCGTGTCGACGACCTCGTCCAGCTGGAGATGGACGGACCGGAAGCGCGGGCCGACCACATTCCAGTGGACCTGTTTGGCCACGAGCGAGAGATCGACCAGATCGACCAGTGCGCCCCTGAGCGCTTCCCCGACCGTCTTGAGATCGGCGTCGGACAGCTGGCTCTTCACCACAGACATGCAGGGCCTCCACTCGGTTGTCGGCGTTTCCACCATGACACAACCCCCCGAAAGGGACATGCGGAAAGATCTGCCTCATCCGCCGCCCCTTCGGGCGCCTACCCGGGCACCCGCCCCGCACACGCTCCGTACGCTCCGTACACAGCACTCCGGGAACGGCTCCACCGGAGCGGACGTCTCGCGAGCCGTGCCCGCCCTCCGGGGCCGAAGCCCCACTCAAGCCCCGCCCAAGCCGCGCGCAAGCCGGGCGCAAGCCCCGAGCCGACGATCCCGTACACCACCCCGGGGCAGAGAACCCCGTACACCGCCCCGGGAACACAGAGAGATCGGAGAACGCAGAGAACCCCGGCCCGCCGCCCCTGAGGGCAGCGACCGGGGTCCGGGTCGCACCACACCGTATCCGCGCCGACGGAACGTCTCCGTCCGGCCCGGTGTCGTCGAGGACCGCAAAACGCCGTACCCATCGGCACGGCGGAACGGGTCGACGCCCTGAGCGCTACGCGGCGACGACGTCGACGGCTTCCGCCGGCGCCTTGATCGTCACCCGCTCGGTCGGCACACCGGTCACCGACGTCACGGAGACGGAGTTCAGCATCGTACGTACCGGTGCGGGCACCGGCTCGGTGGCGGCTGCCGACGCCGCCAGTTCCGCCAGCGACAGCTCGTCGCTGACCTCCCGCATCAGCTCGGACATCCGTACGTCCAGCGCGTCGCAGATCGCGGAGAGCAGCTCGGAGGAAGCCTCCTTCTGCCCCCGCTCCACCTCGGAGAGATAGCCGAGCGAAACTCGGGCGGACGAGGAGACTTCGCGCAGAGTACGGCCCTGGCGCTGGCGCTGCCGACGCAGCACGTCACCCAGCAGGCGACGGAGCAGAATCATCGGTGGCTCCCTCCTCGGACCGCGTAACCGCATCCTTCACGCCCCACCGTACCGCCTTGTGCTGCGGCCGTGCGGGGAGCGATGTCGTGTTCACTCAGGGCTGCAAACATCAATTCCCCCCGTTCTGTTCCGTATCCTGTGCCCGCGCCGTCGCCAGGATTTCGTCCAGCAGCAGCGCGAGTACGCTCCGTACACTTTCTTTACGGATTTCCGCCCGGCCGCCGTTCAACCGCAACACGGCCGTTTTCTCCGTTCCGTCCGGTCCGGCGAGCGCCACATGGACGGTCCCGACCGGCTGTCCGTCCTGGGCGGCGGGTCCGGCGACCCCGGTGGTGGCGATCCCCCAGTCGGCGCCGAGCAGACCGCGCACACCCGTCGCCATCTGCCGCGCAACGTCGGAATCAACCGCTCCGCGCTCCTCCAGGAGAGTTGGGTCGACCGCCAGCAGCTCCCGCTTGAGGTCGGTCGCGTACGCCGTGACCGATCCCCGCAGCACGGCCGAGGCCCCCGGGACCCCCGTCAGCTCCGCGGCGACGAGACCACCCGTGAGGGACTCCGCGACCGCCAGGGTCTGGCCACGCTCCGCGAGCAGGGCCAGCACCCGCGCCGCCTCGGTCACCGCACGCTCCCGGCGGTGCCGCGCTCCTTGGCGAGTCCCCGGCGTCTCAGGGTGACCGCCTGTCGCACATAGTCGAACCCGGTGGCGAGCGTCAGCAGCACGGCGACGGCCATCACCCAGAAGCGGAACGTGGCCAGCGGGCCGGTCAGCGCCAGGACGTACATCCCCACCGCCGTGCCCTGGGCCAGGGTCTTGAGCTTGCCGCCCCGGCTCGCGGGAATCACCCCGTGACGGATCACCCAGAAGCGCATCAGCGTGATCCCCAGCTCACGGAAGAGGATCACCGCGGTCACCCACCACGGAAGGTCACCGAGGGCCGAGAGACAGATCAGGCCCGCGGCCATGATCGCCTTGTCGGCGATCGGGTCGGCGATCTTCCCGAAGTCGGTGACCAGGTTGTACGTCCGGGCCAGATGCCCGTCGAAGATGTCCGTGATCATGGCGACGGCGAACGCCGCCCACGCCCAGGCGCGCCAGACCGGGTCGTACCCGCCGTCCTGGAGCAGCAGCACCACGAAGGCGGGCACCAGCAGCAGCCGGAGCATGGTCAGGATATTGGCGATGTTCCAGAGGCTGGCCTGGTTGACGGCCGCAGCGCCCAGCCTGCCACCGGGGGCGGAGCCGCCCCCCGCGGATGCCGGCACTCCGGTCATCTGCCCGCCTCCTCGCCCGGGGTCCGGCCGGCGGCCACCCGTACGTCCTCGCAGTACTCGGCCAGCAGATCGACGCCTTCGGTCCCGACCGCCTTCGCCACGACCATACGGCCGGGCACCAGGCCCTCGCGATCGGTGAAGACGATCTGTCCGTCGGTCTCCGGCGCCTGGTGCGCGGCGCGGCCCACCGCCCCGTCCTCGCCGTCCACGGACTCGACCAGGACCTCCAGCAGCTCCCCGAGCCGCTCCTCGGCACGCTGCGAGGTCAGCTCCTCGGCCAGCCGGGAGAGATGCGCCAGCCGCTCGGCGATGACGTCCTCGTCCAGCTTGTGCTCGTACCCGGCGGCCTCCGTGCCGTCCTCGTCGGAGTAGCCGAAGACCCCGATGGCGTCCAGCCGGGCATGGGTCAGGAACCGCTCCAGCTCGGCGAAGTCCGACTCGCTCTCCCCGGGGAAGCCCACGATGAAGTTGGAGCGCACACCGGCCTGCGGGGCCTTGGAGCGGATGGTCTCCAGCAGTTCCAGGAACCGCTCGGTGTCCCCGAAGCGTCGCATCGAGCGCAGGACCGCGGGCGCCGAGTGCTGGAAGGAGAGGTCGAAGTAGGGCGCCACCTTCGGGGTGGAGGTCAGGACGTCGATCAGACCGGGGCGCATCTCGGCGGGCTGGAGATAGCTCACCCGGATCCGCTCGATGCCGTCGACGGCCGCCAGCTCCGGCAGCAGGGTCTCCAGGAGCCGGATGTCGCCGAGGTCCTTGCCGTACGAGGTGTTGTTCTCGGAGACCAGCATGACCTCCTTGACGCCCTGCTCGGCGAGCCAGCGGGTCTCCCCGAGGACATCGCTGGGCCGGCGGGAGATGAAGGAGCCCCGGAAGGACGGGATGGCGCAGAACGTGCAGCGCCGGTCGCAGCCGGAGGCCAGCTTCACCGAGGCCACGGGGCTGCTGCCGAGTCTGCGGCGGAGCGGTGCGCGCGGCCCGGAGCCGGGGGCGAGGCCGTCGGGGAGGTCGACGATCGGGGCGGGCGCCTCGGGCGCGTCGCCGTGGCCGGGCAGGGCGACGCCGGTGGCGGCCTGCCGCTCGACCGGGCTCAGCGGCAGCAGCTTGCGCCGGTCACGGGGGGTGTGCGAGGCATGGACCCCGCCACTGAGGATGGTCTGGAGCCGGTCGGAGATATCGGCGTAGTCGTCGAAACCGAGGACTCCGTCGGCCTCGGGAAGGGCCTCGGCCAGCTCCTTGCCGTACCGCTCGGCCATGCAGCCGACCGCGACGACGGCCTGGGTCCTGCCATGGTCCTTGAGGTCGTTGGCCTCCAGCAGGGCGTCGACGGAGTCCTTCTTGGCGGCCTCGACAAAGCCGCAGGTGTTGACGACGGCGACATCCGCGTCCGAGGCGTCCTCGACGAGCTTCCAGCCGTCCGCTGCCAAGCGGCCTGCCAGCTCCTCCGAGTCCACCTCGTTACGGGCGCAGCCAAGAGTGACAAGGGCGACGGTACGGCGTTCGGGCATGGGCTCAAGACTACTTTGTCCCGGCCCACGCCCCTGCCCCGAGGGCACCCGGGGCGGCCGGGGCGCGCCGTACGGCGGCCCGGCCGGGGGTGGGCGGAGGCGGGAGCGAGGGCCCGGAAGCCGGGAGCGGGCCCGGTCGCGGGTGTCTCAGCCGACCTGCGGATCACCCTTGGTGTACGAGAGACGCTGGACCTGACCGGGCCGGAAATCGTCCTCGACCTTCTTGCCGTTGACGAAGAGATCGATCACTCCGGCGTTGCCGAGGACCAGATTGATGCCCTCCTTGTCCTGGAAGGTCCGGGAGTCGCCCTGGGAGAGGGTGCCATCGAAGATCAGCCGCCCGTCGCGGGCCCTGGCCGAGATCCAGCTGCGGGACTCGACCACGGCGAGCCGCACGGTGACCTTGTCATTGGGTACGGCGGCGATGGCGCTGTCCGAGGGGACCGGCTTCGGGTCGGCGGGCTTGCCGCTCGACCGCTGGGAGGGCGTGGCGCCGGGCGCCTGGCCCTCGGCGACCGGACGGTCCCGCCCACTGCCGCCGTCACCCCCGCTGAACAGGGTGAAGCCGACAAAGCCGACGACGGCGACGATCGCCGCCACCATCGCCGCGGTCCAGTTGGGACGGCGGGCGTCGGGCCGGATCCGCTCGGCCTCGAAGAGCGGTGCCGCCGGGGTGGGGGCGGGCCGCCCGCCGCGCTGGGCGTCGTACCGTTCGATCAGCGGTCCGGGGTCGACCCCGACCCGTCCGGCGATCATCCGGATATGCCCGCGGGCGTACACATCGCCGCCGCTGCGGCTGAAATCGTCCTGCTCGATCGCGTGGATGATCGGGACCCGCACCCGGGTGGCGGCACTGACCTCGTCGACGGTCAGGCCGGCGGAGATCCGGGCCTGCTTCAGGACCCGGCCGATGGACGGCCGGTCCTCCTCGGTGGACGGCCGGTCGTCTTCGGGGGAGTTGCCGAGGGTCACAGGGGTGCCTTTCGAGCGTGTAACCACCTGCTGGAGGTTCAGTGTATGGCTGGTACGAAAGAGTGGGGCAACCGGGCGGCCGGAGTTTGTACGCCATCCGAATGGCCGATGGCCGCCAGGGTGACGGGAACGGTTCGCTGCCTCCCTTCAACGTGACGTACGAGGCGGGGAAAGGGTTGCGCTCCAGGGGCCGAGCGGTCGCCCGGAACCTCCGGAACCCTGACTGCCGGATCCCTGACTCCCGGACCTACGGCTGCCGGGTCCCTGACCGCCGGGTCCCTGACCGCCGGGTCCCTACGGCTGAGGCTCCCCCCGGATCAGCGCGAGCACTCCATCCAGCTCCTCGGGTTTCACCAGGACGTCACGGGCCTTGGACCCCTCGCTGGGCCCGACGATGTTCCGCGACTCCATGAGGTCCATCAGCCGTCCCGCCTTCGCGAAGCCCACCCGCAGCTTGCGCTGGAGCATCGAGGTCGACCCGAACTGCGTCGACACCACCAGCTCCGCCGCCTGGCAGAGCAGATCCAGATCGTCGCCGATCTCCTCGTCGATCTCCCGCTTCTGCTGGGAACCGACGACCACGTCCTGCCGGAAGACCGGCGTCATCTGCTCCTTGCAGTGCCGTACGACCGCCGCGATCTCGTCCTCGGTGACAAAGGCGCCCTGCATCCGGACCGGCTTGTTGGCACCCATCGGCAGGAACAGACCGTCGCCCTTGCCGATGAGCTTCTCCGCGCCCGCCTGGTCGAGGATGACCCGGGAGTCGGCGAGCGACGAGGTCGCGAACGCCAGCCGCGAGGGCACATTCGCCTTGATCAGACCGGTGACGACATCGACGGAGGGCCGCTGGGTCGCCAGCACCAGATGGATGCCCGCCGCCCGCGCCAGCTGGGTGATCCGCACGATCGCGTCCTCCACATCCCGCGGGGCCACCATCATCAGATCCGCCAGCTCGTCCACGATGACCAGCAGATACGGATACGGCTGCAACTCGCGCGCACTGCCCGGGGGCGGCTCCACCTTGCCGTCCCGTACCGCCCGGTTGAAGTCGTCGATATGCCGGTACCCATAGGCGGCGAGATCGTCGTACCGCAGATCCATCTCCCGGACCACCCACTGAAGGGCCTCCGCCGCCCGCTTGGGGTTGGTGATGATCGGCGTGATCAGATGCGGGATGCCCTCGTACGCGGTGAGTTCGACCCGCTTGGGGTCGACCAGCACCATCCGGACATCCTCCGGGGTCGCCCTTATCATCACCGAGGTGATGAGGCAGTTGATACAGGACGACTTGCCCGACCCGGTGGCCCCGGCGACCAGGATGTGCGGCATCTTCGCCAGATTGGCCATCACATAGCCGCCCTCGACATCCTTGCCGAGCGCCACCAGCATCGGATGGTCGTCCTCCGCCGCGTCCGCGAGCCGCAGCACATCACCGACGTTGACCATCTCCCGGTCGGTGTTGGGGATCTCGATCCCGACGGCCGACTTGCCCGGGATCGGCGAGATGATCCGGACATCCGGACTGGCCACGGCGTAGGCGATGTTCTTGGTCAGGGCGGTGATCCGCTCCACCTTCACCGCCGGACCCAGCTCCACCTCGTACCGGGTGACCGTCGGCCCCCGGGTGAAGCCGGTGACCGCCGCGTCCACCTTGAACTCGGAGAACACCGTGGTCAGCGAGGCCACCACCGAGTCATTGGCGGCGCTGCGGCTCTTGCCGGGCCCCCCGCGCTCCAGCAGGTCCAGCGACGGCAGCGCATAGGTGATGTCCCCGGCCAGCTGGAGCTGCTCGGCCCGGGCCGGCAGCGGACGGTCCGCCTCCGGTGCGGGCTTGGTCAGATCCGGTACGGAGCCGGGGGCACCCGCCGCCGTCCTCGCCCCGCGCGCGGGCGGCACCGGACGGCCCAGCGCCTCCTCACGGTCGGCGGTGAGGTCCTTGGTCAGATCGGCGACCAGCGGCGACGGCGGCAGCCCGTTGTAGACCGCGCCGTCGAGCGCGGCGGCAGCGGCGGCGGCCACATCCACCGCGTCCGGCCGGCGCCCCTCCGGGAAGTCGCCCGCACCGCCCCGGCGCCGGGCCAGGGCCTCCTCCTCCGCCCCTTCGGGACCGGACACCCCAGCACCCCGCGCACGGCGGCCGGGACCCCGGCCCGCGCTCCCGGGGACGGCGTCGCGCCACTGCTCCTCGTACCGCGCGTCGTCCTCGCTCCCCGCCTCCTCGTCCTCGGCGGGGGCGATCAGCCCGAGCTTCGTCCCCAGCAGCCGCAGCCGCTGCGGGATCGCGTTCACCGGCGTCGCCGTCACCACCAGCAGCCCGAAGACGGTGAGCAGCAGCAGCAGCGGTACGGCCAGCGCCGCCGTCACGGTGAAGATCAGCGGCTGGGCCGCACCCCAGCCGATCAGCCCGCCCGCGTCCTGGACCGCCGCCGTGTCCGCCCGGTCGGGCGAGCCACAGGCGATGTGCACCTGCCCCAGCACACCGACGACCAGCGCGGAGAGACCGATGACGATCCGGCCGTTGGCCTCGGGCCGCTCCGGGTGGCGGATCAGCCGGGCCGCGATCACCCCCAGCAGTATCGGCACCAGCAGATCGAGCCGGCCGAACGCGCCGGTCACCAGCATCTCCACCAGATCGCCGACCGGGCCGCGCAGATTCGACCAGGTCCCGGCGGCGACGATCAGCGCGATCCCGAGCAGCAGCAGCGCCAGACCGTCCTTGCGATGGGCCGGATCGAGGCCCTTCGCACCTCTGCCTATCCCCCGGAAGAGCGCGCCGACGGTATGGGCCAGACCCAGCCACACCGCACGCACCAGACGGAAGAGAGCGTTGGGGCGCTTGGGGGCCTTCGCCGGGACCTTGCGCACCGCCGCCTTCTTGGCGGGTGTCTTCTTCGCCGGAGCCTTCCCGGCCGGTGCCTTCTTCGCTCCCCGGGCGGGCTGCGCGGGCTTCTTCCCGGCCCCCGCACCCCCGGCGGGGGGCGCCGCGGACCTGCCCGCCGGTGGCCCGGCCGCCGCCTTCTTCTTCGCCGCGCCCCCGGCACCGCTCGTACGGCCGGTGCGCGGCTTGGCGGAACCCGCCGTGTCCTGAGAACCCTTGCCGGACGTACGTGAAGCCATGGTGGTGAGATTACCGGTGCCGAACGCGGTGGACACGCGTGCCCACACCTTCACCCGTTCGTGTCGCTCCGCCACCGGTACGGGCGTATCACCCGGGTGACGGCTCCTCAGAAGAACGGACCGGCCGGGCCCGCGGCACCCGGCGGCCCGACCGGTCCGTCAGTTCTGGCTCGGCAGCGCGCTCGGCCCGCCGGTGCCGGGCTCCAGCGCGTCCAGGGCCCGCCGCAGACCCGTCAGCTTCCGCTCCAGATGGGCGGCGGTGGCGACCGCGGCCACATCGGCGGACTCGTCGTCCAGCTGCTTGGACAGCGCCTCCGCCTGCTCCTCGACCGCCGCGAGCCGCGCGGACAGCTCGGCGAGCAGCCCCACGGGCTCCTTGCCGCCCGCCCCGCCACCACCGGACCGGGCACCACCCTCCAGCTGAAGCCTCAGCAGCGCCGCCTGCTCCCGCAGTTGGCAGTTCTTCATGTACAGATCGACGAATACGGAGACCTTCGCCCGCAGCACCCACGGATCGAAGGGCTTGGAGATGTAGTCGACCGCGCCCGCCGCGTACCCCCGGAAGGTGTGGTGCGGGCCATGATTGATCGCGGTCAGGAAAATGATCGGGATGTCCCGGGTCCGCTCCCGCCGCTTGATGTGCGCGGCGGTCTCGAAACCATCCATCCCCGGCATCTGAACGTCCAGCAGAATGACCGCGAAATCATCTGTCAGCAGCGCCTTGAGCGCTTCCTCCCCTGACGATGCCCGCACCAGTGTCTGATCGAGCGCGGAAAGAATGGCCTCCAGCGCCAGCAGATTCTCCGGCCGGTCATCAACCAGGAGGATCTTGGCCTTCTGCACCATGCCCCGTCCTCCTCGCCCCGGCCTGGGGTCGCCCCGGCTCCATGAGCCGGATGACGCCACCGGCGCCGCCCCAGGGGACGACTCCCTTGCGTCGCCCAATGTTGTGCCGGTCATGGTAGCCGCACCCCGCCCATCGCCACACCCTGTCACCACGATGTCACTGTGCACAGAGCAGAAACGTACCGGAGGTCCCAAAGGTTCCCCGGACGGCGACGGCACACCCGCACTCCGCCACCGTCCGTCAACCGGCCCACGCCCCCTGCCGACAGCCCTGCCGACACCGTCACCGCGCCCGCACCCACTGCTCCATCACCGTCAGCAGATGGTCCGGATCCACCGGCTTGGTCACATAGTCCGAGGCCCCGGACTCGATGGCCTTCTCCCGGTCGCCCTTCATCGCCTTCGCCGTCAGCGCGATGATCGGCAACCCCGCGAACTGCGGCATCCTGCGGATCGCCGTCGTCGTGGCATAGCCGTCCATCTCCGGCATCATGATGTCCATCAGCACCACCGTGACATCGTCGTGCTGCTCCAGCACCTCGATGCCCTCCCGGCCGTTCTCCGCGTACAGCACCGTCAGGCCGTGCTGCTCCAACACACTGGTCAGGGCGAACACATTGCGGATGTCGTCATCGACGATCAGCACCTTCTCATTGTCGAAGGCATAGGTCCGCCGGGGCTCCGCCGGCTCCGCGGGGACGAGCTGCGGATCGAGCTGCGGCAGCCCGGCGCCCGAGGGGGCGGTCGCGATCCGCCCCTCCGCGCTCTCCCGCGCCTTGCGACGCCGCCGGAAGAGGGTCGCGGACGAGGAGTGCCCCACCTGGCGCGCGCTCCGCTCGGGCTGCGACTCCTCCTGCGACGGACCGTCCGCGCCACCCACCTGGGCCCCGGCCGGCGGCTCGATGGGACGCAGCGGGAGATAGAGCGTGAACGTCGAGCCGCGGCCCGGTTCGCTCGCCGCGTGGATCTCCCCGCCCAGCAGCCGGGCGATCTCACGGCTGATCGACAGACCGAGGCCGGTACCGCCGTACTTACGGCTGGTGGTGCCGTCTGCCTGCTTGAACGCCTCGAAGATGACCCGCATCTTGCCCGCCGCGATACCGATACCGGTATCGGTGACGGAGAAGGCGATCAGATCGCCGTCCGGGTCGCGCAGCGAGCCGACCTCCAGGAGCTGCTCCCGGATCGACTGCGGCACATCCGCGCCGGCGGGCCGGATCACCAGCTCCACCGATCCGGTGTCGGTGAACTTCACCGCGTTGGAGAGGAGGTTCCGCAGCACCTGGAGGAGCCGCTGCTCATCGGTGTGCAGGGTGGCGGGCAGCTCCGGCGAGACCCGTACGGAGAAGTCGAGCCCCTTCTCCGCGGTGAGCGGCCGGAAGGTGGCCTCCACATAGTCCACGAGCTGCACCAGGGCGATACGGGTGGGGCTGACATCCATCTTGCCCGCCTCGACCTTCGACAGATCGAGGATGTCGTTGATCAGCTGGAGCAGATCGGAGCCCGCGCCATGGATCGTCTCCGCGAACTCCACCTGCTTCGGTGAGAGGTTGTTCTCGGGGTTGTCGGCGAGCAGCTTGGCGAGGATCAGCAGCGAGTTCAGCGGAGTGCGCAGCTCGTGCGACATGTTCGCGAGGAATTCGCTCTTGTACCGCATGGAGACGGCCAGTTGCTCGGCGCGCTCCTCCAGGACCTGCCGGGCCTCCTCGATCTCGGTGTTCTTGACCTCGATGTCGCGGTTCTGCTGGGCCAGCAGCTCGGCCTTCTCCTCCAGTTCGGCGTTGGACGCCTGAAGGGCCCGCTGCCGGTTCTCCAGTTCGGCGGAGCGTTCCCGCAGCTGTTCGGTGAGCTCCTGGGACTGCTTGAGCAGCACCTCGGTCTTGGTGTTGACGCTGATGGTGTTGACGCTGGTGCCGATCATCTCGGCGATCTGGTTGAGGAAATCGCGCTGGATCTGGGTGAACGGCTGGAAGGAGGCGAGTTCGATCACGCCGAGGACGGTGCCCTCGAAGCGGACCGGCAGCACGATCACATGGGCGGGCGACGCCTCGCCGAGCCCGGAGGAGATCTTCAGATAGCCCGGCGGGACATCGACCTGGATGGTGCGGTTCTCCTCCGCCGCGGTGCCGATCAGGGTCTCCCCCGGCCGGAAGGAGGTCGGCATGGAGCCCGCCGAGTAGCCGTAACTGGCCCGCATGACCAGCTCGTACGAGCCGCCGCCGAGGGCCGTGCCGACCAGGTCCTGACTGCCGGGGTGGACCGCCAGGAAGAAGGCGCCGTGCTGGGAGGAGACGACCGGTGTCAGCTCACTCATGATCAGCGAGGCCACGTCGTCCAGGTCGCGCCGGCCCTGCATCAGTCCGGAGATCCGGGCGAGATTGCCCTTGAGCCAGTCCTGTTCCTCATTGGCGAGGGTGGTGTCCCGCAGGTTGGCGATCATCGTGTTGATGTTGTCCTGGAGGACCTGGATCTCTCCGGCGGCATCAACATCGATCTTGAGGTTGAGATCACCCCTGGTCACGGCGGTGGCGACGGCCGCGATGGCCCGCACCTGACGGGTCAGGTTGCCCGCCATCTCATTCACCGACTCGGTGAGGTCGCGCCAGGTGCCGTCCACGGCCCGTACCCGCGCCTGGCCGCCGAGCTGACCGTCGGTGCCCACCTCCCGGGCCACCCGGGTGACCTCCTCGGCGAACGACGACAGCTGGTCCACCATCGTGTTGATGGTGTTCTTCAGCTCCAGGATCTCGCCCCGGGCATCGATGTCGATCTTCCGGGTGAGGTCGCCCTTGGCGATGGCGGTGGTGACGGTGGCGATCTGCCGGACCTGCCCGGTCAGATTGGAGGCCATCGAGTTCACCGACTCGGTCAGGTCCTTCCAGGTGCCGGAGACCCCGGGCACCTGCGCCTGACCCCCCAGCCGGCCGTCCGTACCCACCTCCCGGGCGACCCGGGTCACCTCGTCGGCGAACGACGACAGCGTCGTCACCATGGTGTTGACCGTCTCCGCCAGCTCGGCGACCTCGCCGCGCGCCTCCACGGTCACCTTCTTGGTGAGATCGCCGCCGGCGACCGCCGCGGAGACCCGGGCGATGTTCCGGACCTGGCTGGTCAGGTTGTTCGCCATCAGATTGACGTTGTCGCTCAGGTCCTTCCAGATGCCGGTGACACCCCGGACCCGCGCCTGCCCGCCCAGCACCCCTTCGGTGCCGACCTCCCGGGCGACCCGGGTCACCTCGTCGGCGAAGTCGGACAACTGGTCCACCATGGTGTTCACGGTGGTCACCAACTCCAGGATCTCGCCCTTCGCCTCCACAGTGATCTTCTTGGTGAGATCGCCCTTGGCGACGGCGGTGGTGACCTCGGCGATATTGCGGACCTGACTCGTCAGGTTGTTCGCCATGAAGTTCACCGACTGGGTGAGGTCCTTCCAGGTGCCCGAGACACCCTGCACCTCGGCCTGCCCCCCGAGGATGCCCTCCGTACCGACCTCCCGGGCCACCCGGGTGACCTGCTCCGCGAAGTTCGACAGCTGATCCACCATCGTGTTGATGGTGTTCTTCAACTCCAGGATCTCGCCCCGCGCGTCCACGTCGATCTTCTGCGACAGATCACCGCGCGCGACCGCCGTCGTCACCTGGGCGATCTGCCGCACCTGGGAGGTGAGATTGCCCGCCATGCCGTTGACGGAGTCCGTGAGATCACGCCAGACCCCGGCGACCCCGGGCACCTGCGCCTGACCCCCCAGCCGGCCGTCCGTCCCCACCTCACGGGCCACCCGGGTGACCTGCTCCGCGAAGGCCGAGAGCTGGTCCACCATCGTGTTGATGGTGTTCTTCAACTCCAGGATCTCGCCCCGCGCGTCGACATCGATCTTCTGCGACAGATCACCCCGCGCCACCGCGGTCGCCACCTGCGCGATATTGCGGACCTGGGCGGTCAGATTCCCCGCCATGAAGTTCACCGAGTCGGTCAGCTCACGCCAGGTGCCGGAGACCCCGTCGACCCGGGCCTGACCCCCCAGCCGGCCCTCCGTACCCACATCCCGCGCCATCCGGGTCACCTGGTCGGCGAAGGAGGACAGCTGCGCCACCATCGTGTTGACGGTGTTCTTCAGCTCCAGCATCTCCCCGGCCACATCCACCGTGACCTTCTGCGACAGATCACCGCGCGCGACCGCCGTCGTCACCTGGGCGATGTCCCGCACCTGCCCGGTGAGGTTGTGGAAGGCGTTGTTCACCGAATCGGTGAGGTCCTTCCACGTACCCGCCGCACCCGGCACCCGGGCCTGACCACCGAGCCGGCCCTCGACACCGACCTCACGGGCGACCCGGGTGACCTCCGAACCGAAGGACTGGAGCTGGTCCACCATCGTGTTGACGGTGTTCTTCAGCTCCAGCATCTCCCCGGCCACATCCACCGTGACCTTCTGCGACAGATCACCGTTGGCGACGGCCGTGGTCACCTGGGCGATGTCCCGGACCTGCGTGGTCAGATTGCGGAAGACCGTATTCACCGAATCGGTGAGGTCCTTCCACGTACCCGCCGCACCCGGCACCTGCGCCTGACCGCCGAGCAGCCCCTCCGCGCCGACCTCGCTGGCCACCCGGGTGACCTCGTCGGCGAAGGTCCGCAGCGTCTCGGTCATCTGGTTGATGGTGTCGGCGAGCTGGGCCACCTCGCCCCGTGCGCTCACGGTCACCTTCTGGGAGAGATCGCCGTTGGCGACCGCCGTGGTGACCTCCGCGATTCCCCGCACCTGGGAGGTGAGGTTGCCCGCCATGGTGTTGACCGAGTCCGTCAGGTCCTTCCAGACCCCCGCGACCCCGGGCACCTCCGCCTGGCCGCCCAGCTCCCCCTCCGTGCCGACCTCACGGGCCACACGTGTCACCTCGGAGCCGAGCGCCTGGAGCTGGTCCACCATCGTATTGACGGTGTTCTTCAGCTCCAGCATCTCCCCGTCGACATGGACGGTGACCTTCTGCGACAGATCACCCTTGGCGACCGCCTTCGTCACCCGGGCGATGTCCCGCACCTGGAAGGTCAGCCGCATCGCCATGGTGTTGACCGAGTCGGTGAGGTCCTTCCACGAACCGGACATCCCCCGCGCCTGCGCCTGGCCGCCGAGCTTGCCCTCGGTGCCCACCTCCAGCGCCACCCGGGTCACCTCGTCGGTGAACGCCGACAACTGGTCCACCAGACCGTTGACCGTGCGCGCGACCTTCAGGAACTCCCCCCGCAACGGGCGCAGCGCCCCGTCCGAGCCATGGGAGCGCAGCTCCATCCGCTGGTCCAGCTCACCGTCGGCGACCGCCGACAGCACCCGGCTGACCTCGGAGACCGGCCGGGACAGATCGTCCACCAGGGCGTTGGTGGCATCGATCGCGGCGGCCCAGGACCCCTCGCAGGCGCCCGTCTCCAGCCGCTCGGTGAGTTTTCCCTCACGCCCCACGACCCGGCGCACCCGGGCCATCTCCCCGGTCAGATGCAGATTGCGGTCCGCGACCTCGTTGTAGACGGCCGCGATCTCGGCCATCACATCGTCGCCCGACACGGTCAGACGCCTGCGGAAATTACCGTCGCGCATCGACACCAGAGCGGCCAGCAGCTTGTGCAGCGCGGCCGTATCGACCTCCGTCGTCGCATTGCTCCGGGATCGTCCGCCTTTCGCACGCGTGCTCGTGCCACGCGCCGTCGTGCCAGACTCCACCGTGTCCCTCCCGCAGGGGTCGACCGTTCTGCCCAGCCGTATCGGGCAGCGTGCCCAGTGTTTCACCCATGCGGAACCAGGCCATAACAGTTCGGCAGCAACGCCCGCCGAAGCCACCCCCCACGGGGCGGAAACAGCGGCAACCGGCATCCGCTCGGACAGCGAAGGTAAGTAACCTGGCATCCGGCTGTCCAACCGCCCCGGTCCGCCCGGCCGGGGTGTCGTGGGCACACGTACCACCACCGGGCACCTGAAGGGGCAGGCCGACCATGGCGGAGCCGGGCGTCGACACACGTACAAGGAGTTCTGTGATCACCGCGCGGGCGGCTGCCAGTTTCGATCCTGCCGGGCGGTCCGTCGCGACCGCCCGCGCCTTTGTCCGCGACACCCTCCAGGGGTGGGGATACTCCGATGTCGTGGACGACGCCGTCGTCCTCACCAGCGAACTCGTCACCAACGCCGTCGTCCACGCCGGTACCGCCGCCGATGTGCTGTGCCTGCGCAAGGAGGACGGCGTCCGGGTGGAGGTCGGCGACCGCTACCCGGAACGCGAAGTCCCGCTCCAGGCCGCCGGGCACACCTTCGCCCCGCTCGACAGCGAGAACGGCCGCGGGCTGATGCTCTGTTCCGCCCTCGCCTCCCGCTGGGGCGTCGAGTACAGCCCCACCCGCAAACATGTGTGGTTCCAGCTCGACCTCCCGCAGCGCCCCGTCGGCACCCGCTCCGCCGGCCCCGTCCTGCCGACCGCACTGCTGCCCGTCACCGAGGAACGGGTCCGGGTCGCCGTCGTCCAGATCGGCCCCGACGCCACCATCGCCGCCTGGAACGAGGACGCCGAACTGCTCTTCGGCTACCCCGCCGAGCAGGCCGTCGGCATGCCGCTGGCCGACCTCGCGGCCTGGCCGCACACCCCCGGCACCGGCACCGGGATCGCCGAGGCCCTGCGCCTCTCCCGCTGGGAGGGCAGCTACGGCATCCGCGGCACCGACGGCAGAGTCATCCCCGTGTACGCCTCCCATCTGCGGGTACGCGACTCCCAGGGCGAACCCTCCACCGTCTGTCTGCTGGTACGGGACGAGGAGCGGGCCGTCCTCCAGACCCCGCAGCGCGGTCCCGCCCCCGACAGCGGCACCGAGAGCGGCACCACCGACCCCTTCGAGGTCTTCATCGGCTCCCCCGCCCCCGACGACCTCGACGGGCTCCTCCAGCGGACCGTGGAACGCGCCCGCGACATGCTCGACGGCGACGCCGCCTTTCTGCTGCTGGCCACCGACGACGAGACCGAGCTGGAGGTACGGGCCACCACGGGCCTGCCCTCGGCCCGCCAGCGCTTCGCCCGCGTCCCCGTCGAGGCGGGCACCGGACGGTACGGCTCCGCCCGCATGCCGGCCGTCCACGACGACCTCACCTCGGTCCCCGGCGCCGTCCCCCTGCTCAACTCCACCGGCATGCGCTCGGTCGTCACCGTGCCGCTCAAGGTCGAGGGAAGGCTCACCGGTTCCCTCGGGGTCGCCGCCGAATCCGCCGGCCGCTACTCCAACGAGGAAGCCCTCAGGCTCCAGTTCGCCGCCGACCGGATCGCCCTCGCCGTCGAGTCCGCCCGCCTCGGCGAGCTGGAACGGCTGCGGCGCGGCTCGCTCTCCTTCCTGGTCGAGGCCTCCGACCTGCTCGCCGGAACGCTCGACCGGGACCAGACCCTGGCCCTCATGGCCCAGATGACCGTCCCAACGCTGGCCACCTGGTGCGCCGTCTACACCATCGCCGACCAGGCCTCCGACCCCTACCTCAGCTTTGTGCTCCACGAGGACGAGGAGCGCATCGACGGCCTCAAGGCCCTGCTCTCCAAGATCGCCCCGCCCGACCCGGTGCCGACGCCCGGCGCCCGCGTCTGGACCGCGCCCGGCCGGGCCGCCCAGCAGGCCGCGCTCCTCACCTCCCGGCGGGAGCTGGGGCTCGGCTCCAGCCAGCCGGTCTCCGCCGGGATCGACACCACCTTCTCCACCGCCGCCGCGGTCGGCGGCGAGACCGTCGTGCTGCCCCTGGTGGCGCGTAACAGGGTGATCGGCATGCTCACCCTCGGCAAGCCCGCGGACGACCACTTCCGCCAGGAGATCCTGGAGCTGGCCGAGGATCTGTCCCGCCGGGCCGCCCTCGCCCTGGACAACGCCCGCCTCTACTCGGAGCGCGTCGCCAACAGCCAGGCCCTCCAGCGGAGCCTGCTCCCGCCGGAGCTGCCCGAGATCCCGGGTGTCGAGGTCGAGGTCATCTATCGCGCAGCGGGCGAGGGCAATGAGGTCGGCGGCGACTTCTACGACCTCTTCCCCATCCGGGACGGCGCCTATGGATTCGCCATCGGCGATGTCTGCGGTACGGGCCCGGAGGCGGCCGCGGTCACCGGCCTCGCCCGGCACGCGCTCCGTCTGCTGGCCCGGGAGGGCTTCGGCGGCCCGGCGGTGCTCCAGCGGCTCAACGCGGCCATCCTGGACGAGGGCGCCCGCAGCCGCTTCCTGACCCTTCTCTACGGCGAGCTGTGGCCCTTGGAGAACGGAGGCGCCCGGCTTCAGGTCGTCTGCGCCGGGCATCCCCTGCCGCTCCGGCTGCGTCAGGACGGGACCGTGGAGCCCGCCGCCGACCCCCAGCCGCTCCTCGGCGTCATGGAGGACCTGGAGCTGTACGAGCAGACCGTCATCCTCGACCCGGGCGATGTCCTGCTGTGTGTCACCGACGGCGTCACCGAACGCCGTGAGGGCAGCCGCATGATGGGCGACGACGGCCTCGCGGATGTCCTCACCGGCTGTACGGGGCTCACCGCGGGCGCGGTCGCCTCGCGGGTGCTGCGGGCGGTGGAGCGCTTCGCCGCCGATCCGGCCTCCGACGACATGGCCATCCTCGCGATGCGTGTCCCGGGCCTGACCACGTCCTGAGCCGCTGTGTACCCGGGCCTTTCCGGGTATACAAAGAAGGCCCCCGCCATCAGGCGGGGGCCTTTCTCTTTTGAGCCCCAATACGGAATCGAACCGTAGACCTTCTCCTTACCATGGAGACGCTCTACCGACTGAGCTATTGGGGCCTTGTTGTCCGCGCTTGCGCCGTTCAACGAGGTTAATCATACACGGTTCTGACAGGGGTTCGAACCACGCCACGAGCCGGCGACCGGGCGGCCGGGCGATCTGGTTGCCGACGCCGAGAGCCCGGGACACAGAGCCTGCGGTCTGCGGTGGTGCGGCCCCCCGGGTTCGAGTCAGCCCAGGGCCCCTGGCCCCGGTACGGGGAGAGCCTGCCGGCCCTTGTCGGTCGCAGAAAGGTCTGGAACGCAAAATAGCCCCGGCCCCGACACCCATCACAGGGTATCGGGGCCGGGGCCCAAAATTTGTTCGGCGGCGTCCTACTCTCCCACAGGGTCCCCCCTGCAGTACCATCGGCGCTGAAAGGCTTAGCTTCCGGGTTCGGAATGTAACCGGGCGTTTCCCTAACGCTATAACCACCGAAACACTATGAAACATTATCAACAACCAGCACATGGGGTTGTTCGTGGTTTCAGAACCAACACAGTGGACGCGAGCAACTGAGGACAAGCCCTCGGCCTATTAGTACCAGTCAACTCCACCGGTCACCCGGCTTCCATATCTGGCCTATCAAC